>JAJFID010000067.1 GCA_021775325.1 Rhodospirillales bacterium | reverse complement strand
GATTACGGTGGTCAGAACGCTCAGTGCCAGATCATCCGCGCTACACACACCCAATCCCATCTGCTGCAGGTCCTGAAACATGTAAACACCGGGTCTCATTTCGGTAACACCGCTCAGGTCTTCGACAAACGTGGCGGTCGGGGTAGAACCCAGACTGACAACGGGGCAGCCAAACCCAGCCTGCTTCAGGTTTGCCGCTGCGGTAGTGATTGCCAGATGCTCGGTACGGGCGACGGCGCGAATATGATCAACGCTGGTACAATTGTATGACTGGCCGCCATGGGTGAAGACACCGGCGATGGTCAGGCCTGCCGCGCGTAACGCCGCGGCCGTTTGCAGTAATTCATCAGAACCGGCGTCAACGCCGCCCCGGTTATCGCCGCAATCCACTTCAATCATGAACCGGATCTGTGGTGACGGGTTTTTGGCAGAACTTGCAACGAACCCGGCCATTGCAGGGCCATCAATGGCAAGTCTGATACTATGGTCCTCGCCAAGATTCCCCTGAATTCGTGCCACCTTGTCCGGGGTTGTGCCCACGGCAATAAAGATATCGTCAAACCCGCAGTCCAGAAAATACTCTGCCTCACGTACTGTGGATACAGTCACAGGGCCGGGACTGCCGCCAAAAACAAGCCGCCCTACGTCGCTGCTCTTGGATGTTTTCATGTGTGGTCTGAGCGAAACACCGAGTTTCGCCGCGCGGTCATTCATGCGTTCAATATTTCTAATCAGGCGTGACCGGTCCAGTATCAGTGACGGTGTGCCCAACTGCTGCAAATTTGTCATATGGTGTTCTTTCGTTCTTCGAGACCGCACCAGTCTGCCATGAACAGGGCAAGGACCTGAGTGACCTGCATCATGCTGTCGATCGAAACCCATTCATCGATACCGTGATAACCATCAGATTCCGGTCCGTAACAGGTCGCCGGTATATTGCCGTACAACTCAAAAAAGCGGCAATCCGTGGTTGCCGTGGTGGCGACCTGCTCAATGGGTTTGTTGGTGATACGGCGATGGGCGTCAGAGATGCCCTGCATGAGATCACTGTCGGGATCCATGACACAGCCCTCTGCCTGGAACCCGCGGTACTCGATTGTGCCATTGACACCTGCCAGCCGGGGGTCGGTTTTCAATGCCGTGTGTATGCAGTCTTCCAGTGCCCCGCGCACCTGCTCGGTCGTCATGCCGGGATAAAAACCGACACGTACATCGAAACTGGTGGAACACGGTACCGACGATGCCCACTCGCCGCCACTTAACTTACCAAGATTGAAATTCACCGGATGGATATGATCCCGGTAACATTCGTGCCTGCTTTCCGGCGTGTTCCACTCTTCTTCCAATTCCTGCAAGGCCTGGAACACCACATAGGCGGACTCAATGGCATTGATACCGGCCGATGTATCGGCCACGTGTACGGGCTTGCCGGTGAGATGAATGGTCAGCCACATAACGCCCAGTTGTGCCGTCATCAGATGTCCGTCCATGGGTTCCGGAATCACGGCGGCGTCTGCCCGGTATCCGCGGGCCAGACAGGCAAGTGCACCGTTGCCCGTACATTCCTCTTCGATCACGGACTGCATGATGACAGGCGACGCGGGCTGCAGGCCAAGGCGGGCAAGGGCCCGAAACGCCATACAATAGGCGACGATGCCGGCTTTCATGTCGCCACTGCCGCGGCCATAAACCCGCCCGTCGCGAACCGTCGCCTGAAAGGGGTGGTTGGTCCACAGCGACACAGCACCCGTGGGCACCACATCAATATGGCCATTCAGAATAAGGGATTTACCGACAGGGTTGCCGTTCGGGGCGTGCAGGCCGACCACATTCTCCCGACCCGTGTAATTGTCAATGACGGGCGGTGAGAAGCCCGGCAGATGGGAAATTTCCGCCAGATCAATATCGAATCGCTCAACCGTCAGACCCATGTCCGTAAACGTGGACGCCATGAGGTCCTGTGCACTTTGCTCCTCACCCAACAGGCTGCCCTCATTGACCAGTGCGCACAGGAACCTGACGGCTTCGTCGGTCAATGCCGTGGTTTCGTCCCGGATCCGGCTGACCAGATTGTCGTCAATGTCCATGAGCTGTCTCCCAGAGCAAAACCAGAGCAAATTGAATCAATTTGTGACGGTGGCTTTGCGTTATATCAATAAGTGAGAGCATTTTCTGTGAACCTATGTGAACAGATAATGCTCTAGAGCTGATTCAGTGCGGCGAAGGCATCGCCGTCGATACAGAAGATACGGTCTTCGTCGGCCCAATGCATGCCCATCTTTTGATAAAATACCTGGGCGTCGCCGTTACCGGAGTCCACGGCCAGCCGCATATAGGTCGCACCCCAAGTTTGTGCCAGGCCTGCGACGTGCCGCAACAACTGTTGCCCGAGGCCCTGGCCGCGCGCCTGCTGTGTCACGTACAGGTCCTGCACATACACGCCCGGGGTTCCGCGCCAGCTTGAGAAGCTGCGAAAATACAGACAGATTCCAATAGGCGTTCCGGCCAGTTCGGCGATGACGGCCTCGAATGCAGGGGGCGTGCTGTTCAGGCCAGCGGTGAAGTCTCTGGCTTCACTCTGAAACTTTGCGACATCATCCAGACTTGCCGCCAATGCACCGATCAATCCATGAATGACGGGACCGTCACCGGATGTGGCCTGGCGAAGGGCAATGGGCATGCGCAGCGATATCCGTTCAGGTTACGGAAACTTAATTCAGCCAGTCGTAGAGCTCAATTGAAGCGTCGTCCAGATCCCTGTCCGGATTATTGTGGCAGTAGTTGAGGGCATAGGAGTAGAAGACCTCGCCCTTGAGGTTATCACCCTTGTTGCCGCTGGTATGAAAATTTCTGGCTGTAATATAACCGAGTATCCACCACTCGTTGGCAAGTCGAAATTTTTCGTTAGAATCTTCTTCAATCAATTTCGGGCAGGGGACGCTGCCCTTGACCAGATATTCGGCGGCGGCGGGTGTTGCCATCAACAGGATTGGTATCAGAACCAAAAGGGCTCGAAATTTCATTTTTATGTCTCCTTGTCTTGCCTCAGCGAGAACCGGCAGATCCCGGATATCCTCTGAGCTTGCGAACACCGTAACATCGTTATCCTGTCAGGGGAATAGTCATGGATAAGGCCAACCTTTGTTGATTCAGTCCTGATATCGTATAGTCATCCAGCGGACCATAACGGTCAGGACCCTGCTCAGGAGAGACAAACATTTCAGGCGAGTCACAGTACATCGAAGCCTGGTTATCGCGCGAACGCATGCGACGCGAAACCAGTGCGAACTCATTACAGGAAGCCGACCAAATGCGCCTAGACGAAAGCACCGCAGAATTCCAGGCGCGGCTGTTCCTGTTGGTGGGGACCATTATTGTGATTTTGTTTTCGTCTGTGATTTGACCACATTGCAGTGCTATACACGGCAACATGGAAAAATCGACGCATCCTCATGTGCCCAAAGACACAGTTCTGCCACTTGATGCCAGTTTGTTGGACGGGCTGTCTGATCCTGTGATCCTGGTTGATCCAGATCACACAATTGTCGACTACAACCGGGCAGCAAGGTCCATGCTTGGTCGGGATGCGCTTGATGCCAGACTTGACCGTTTCCTCGATAGCAGCCATATCAGCGGTGAAATCGACGCTCGATTGGCGGGTACACCGGCGACCCGCAGCGAGGTCTTCCTGCCCCACCCGGTTGCGCGGTATTTTGAGCTGAATGTGTGGCGGTTGCCTGATCTGACATCGCCTGGTCCGGCGTGGGCCATGCTGGTATTGCGCGATATCACTGAATCAAAAAAAGCCGCTCAAATGCGCGCTGATTTCGTCGCCAATGTTAGCCATGAAATGCGCTCACCTCTGTCATCCCTGCTCGGGTTCATTGAAACCCTTCGTGGACCGGCGGCCGGGGATGCGGAGGCAACCAAGCGGTTTCTGGAGATAATGGAATCCGAGGCTGGCCGTATGGCACGTCTGGTCAATGATCTGCTGGCATTATCCAAAGTCGAGACTGAAGAGCATATACGACCGGAAGGTTCGACCAGTATAGCGCAGGTTCTATCGCTGGTGGCAGACACACTGTCTGTGCGTGCCAGTGAGCGTGGTATGGACATTGTTATGGATGATATGTCGCATTTGCCTGCGGTGTGTGGCGTGTCGGACGAGTTGACACAGGTGTTCCAGAATTTGGCGTCCAATGCAATAAGCTACGGTCACAGCAACACGCCAATTCGCATTAAGGCGACGTTGCTGGGTACGGTACCAGGCACCAGTGACCCTGGCGTCGCCATTTCGGTTGCAAACCAGGGGGATGGTATCCCCACCGAGGAAATACCAAGGCTTACAGAACGATTCTACCGAGTAGATAAAGGGCGTTCGCGGAGCATGGGGGGAACAGGCCTCGGCCTCGCAATCGTCAAACATATCGTTGCCCGTCACCGCGGTGTGCTCGAAATTGAAAATACGCCGGGCAATGTTGTAGTATTCACTGTCAGCTTGCCTTGCGTAGGCTCGTGACAACGGAGCCGTCCGCGAACCCGTCGATTGTCACAAAAGTTTCATAAAACTGTCACATAGACGAAACCTGTCGTCTCTAGCGTTGCTCATGCGCGGACCACGATATCAGAACACCATTTGTTTGATACCAAAGTGTCCGAATTATCCGTAGGAGCAGATAAATCAAATGTTAAAGAGATCAGTTATTCTTGCCGCCATATCCGTCGCGGTCATGTCTCAGGCGGCACAGGCCGCTGAACAGATTCGGATCGTCGGATCATCAACAGTGTATCCGTTTTCAACCACCGTCGCCGAACAGTTCGGCAAAACCTCTGTGTTCAAGACCCCGATTGTTGAAAGTACAGGTTCCGGCGGTGGCCTGAAGCTCTTTTGCGCAGGGATTGGGGAACAGCACCCCGATATAGCCAATGCTTCCCGTCGTATCAAATCATCCGAAGTGGAACGCTGTGCCAGTAACGGTATTGTCGACATCATCGAAGTCAAGATTGGCTATGACGGTATCGTGATTGCCAATACGCGCAAATCACAGCAGTTCGATTTGTCCCTGAGAGATATCTTCCTGGCCCTGGCCAAGGATGTTCCGGCGGGTGACGGTCAGCTTCAACCTAACCCCTATAAAACCTGGAACGAGATCAACCCCGATCTGCCGGCGACCAGGATCGAGGTTCTTGGACCACCACCAACGTCTGGAACCCGCGACGCTTTTGTCGAACTCGCCATGGAAGGCGGGTGCAACGAGTTTGACTGGATCAAAGCTCTGAAAAAATCAAACAAGCCGGCTTACAAGACTCTGTGTCACATGGTACGTGAAGATGGCCCGTACATTGAAGTTGGCGAAAATGACAACCTGATCGTCCAGAAACTGGATGCAAACCCCACTGCGTTGGGCATTTTTGGTTACAGCTTCCTGGACCAGAATGCTGACAAGATGCAGGGCAGCATCGTCAACGGCTCTGAACCCACATTCGAGAATATCTCGGATGGTCAGTATCCTGTTTCCCGCCCATTATTTTTCTATGTGAAGAAAGCACACATTGGCCGGGTCGCGGGGATTGAGGAATTCATGGCTGAATTCACCAGTGAAAAAGCTTGGGGTGACGAGGGTTATCTGTCTGATAAGGGACTGATCCCCATGTCAGATGCCGAACGCAATGGCTGGTATTCGAAAGTCCAGGCACTTGCCAACCTCACAATGTAATACTCAGCCCGCCGGTGTGGATGGAGGCCGGATGTACGTCACGTCCACACCGAACAGGCGAGGCCTCGTGGATCGGTTGATCATGATTATTCTGATCGCCGCATCCACGGTAGCCGTTTTGACGACCATCGGTATTATCCTGTCGCTGGTCGTTGAATCGTTCCGATTCTTTCAAATGGTCCCCCTGTCCAGTTTTCTGTTCGGGGTGCACTGGTCTCCCCAGACAGCCATTCGCGTTGACCAGGTCGGCGCGGCGGGGGCCTTCGGTGCTATTCCCCTGTTGGCGGGTACGTTACTGATCAGCAGTGTTGCACTATCGGTGTCTGGACCGGTCGGGCTATTCGCCGCTATTTATCTGGCCGAGTACGCATCACCCCGTTTGCGCGCTATTGCCAAGCCTGTGCTGGAAGTATTGGCGGGAATTCCGACGGTCGTTTATGGTTTTTTTGCTGTGCTGTTTGTGGCGCCAATTCTGCGTGCAGGTGGCGAGTCCATCGGCCTGAATGTGTCGTCGGAAAGTGCCCTCTCGGCGGGGCTGGTTATGGGCGTCATGACCATTCCCTTTGTTTCATCTTTTGCCGACGATGCCATTATGGCGGTGCCGTCGGCGCTGCGGGAAGGATCGTTGGGTCTTGGATCCACGCGTTCTGAATCAATCAAGCGTGTAATTCTGCCGGCAGCGCTGCCGGGCATTGCCGGTGGTATGCTGCTG
>JAJFID010000066.1 GCA_021775325.1 Rhodospirillales bacterium | reverse complement strand
TCTGACGTCCATGTCTAAATGCATGGCTGGCGGACTTCGCATTGGTTATGCCCTGGGGCCCGAACGGTTAACACAACGGCTGAGAGCAGCCGTCAGGATGAGTTGCTGGATGCCTGCCCCTCTTATGGCCGAGATCGCCCGCCGCTGGATCATGGACGGCACGGGTCAGGAAATGACCCAGCACCAGATTTCTGAAGTCGGCAAACGGTTTGATTTTGGATTGAAGGCGTTGGCACCTTATTCCCCCCGTTATCCACGCGGCGCCCATCACGTGTGGCTTGAGTTACCGGAACCCTGGCGTGCCAGCGAGTTGCGGACACGAGCCGAAAATCGGGGTATCCGGTTGATCACGGCTGACGTGTTCGCCGTCAACAAGCGCGATGCCCCTGAGGCAGTCCGTTTATGCGTTGGTCAGGCACATGCCCTTGACGACGTCACACGGGGTATGAAAATCATTGCCGACATCCTGAACAGTGATCCGGAAATCGACAACGCAATCGTATAGCTCCGGTTTAACTGCCGGAAAAAGGTGCGACCGTGTGCCCATGGTTCAGCGGTCCCTGGCCATTTCCTAACCCGGGCGCAGTCCTGATGGCTTCATGAACGTACGCCCTCGCCCGAACAACCGAGTCTCTGAGTTTCATGCCCTGGGCCAACCCGACAGCAATCGATGACGCCAGCGTGCAGCCGGTGCCGTGTGTGTGCTGCGTCTTCAGGCGAGGGCTTTGGAAAGTCTCTGTCTGATCCTGTTCGCTGAATAGATAATCGCAAACCGTTTCACTACCCTCATCCACATGGCCACCCTTTACCAGAACAGCTTTTGGCCCCATGGTCGATAATCTGGCACCGGCGGACTGCGCATCGTCACTTGTTAAAACGTCCATTGCCGCCAGAACAGCGGCCTCTGGTGCATTGGGTGTAATGATTGTGGCTACCGGCATAACCCGGTCACGAACGGATGATACGGCTCCTGCATCCAGCAGTGCCGCGCCACCTTTGGCCACCATGACCGGGTCGGCGACAACCGGTATGCCGGGCGCAAACTCCTGCAGGGCGTCCATCACAACGTCTATGACCAGACTGCGATGCAGCATGCCGGTTTTGATACAATCAGCACCGATATCCTGCATAACCACGCGAATTTGTTCGCGCACAAACTCCGGTGGCACTTCGTGGATACCGTGAACGCCTTCAGTATTCTGCGCCGTCAGAGCCGTGATTGCGGTCATGGCATAGCCACCCAACGCGGTGACTGCCTTGATATCGGCCTGTATGCCGGCGCCACCACCCGAGTCGGACCCAGCGATAATCAGCACACGACCCTGCATGTCTTATTCTCCGAAAAATCAACGAAATTGGGCTATCGCGCGGACTGCTCGATAACTGTAACGACATCGCTCACAACAGCCTGAACCAGAGCTTCATCGTCACTTTCGGCCATGACTCTGATAACGGGCTCTGTACCCGAAGCACGAACAAGTAGTCGTCCGCTGTCTCCCAACCGAATTTCGGCATCCTCAACCGCTTGCGATACGGTCTTGTCATTCAGTGGCGATGGAGAACCTCGTTCATATCGAACATTCCGCAGCAGTTGCGGCAATGGTGTGAATACGCGACACGCCTCGCTGGCTGCCTTGCCTTCGCCTACCAGTACGGCCAATACCTGTAGCGCAGCGATCAAACCGTCGCCAGTCGTCGAGTAATCCCCGAGAATAATATGCCCGGACTGCTCGCCACCAAGATTGTATCCATGGGAGCGCATGTGCTCCATAACATACCGGTCGCCAACATTGGTTCGGATCAGTGAAAGATCGTGCTGAGCCAGATAACGCTCCATTCCCAGATTTGACATCACCGTCGCGACGACGCCCTTGCCACTCAGCAAACCTTGCCTCTGCCAGTGCATGGCGATCAACGACATAAGCTGATCACCGTCGATCAACTGGCCTTTTTCATCTGCAATCAGGACCCGGTCCGCATCCCCATCGAGCGCAATGCCCAAATCCGCGCCGTGGGTCACCACCTGGGTGCACATGGCATCTGTATCGGTAGAGCCACAACCGTTATTAATGTTGAACCCATCGGGATTTATGCCCACGGAAACAACGTCGGCACCCAATTCCCATAGAACCTGAGGTGCAACTTTGTACGCGGCACCATGAGCGCAATCGACAACGACTTTCAGTCCATCGAGACGAAGTCCCCGCGGGAACGTCTGTTTGACATATTCGATATATCGCCCCCCCGCATCATCAAGCCGCCGTGCGCGACCAAGCTTGTGGGATGCCACCAACTTGTCCGAATTCCAATTGGACATAATGTTTTCAATTTCGTGTTCGACCGTATCCGATAATTTATAGCCATCCGGACCAAACAGCTTGATCCCGTTGTCATGAAACGGGTTGTGAGAAGCCGAAATCATGATGCCGAGATCGGCACGTAGGCTGCGCGTCAGCATGGCAATCGCAGGAGTCGGCAGGGGATCCACAAGGATCACATCCATCCCCATAGAAACGAATCCCGATGTCAACGCTGGCACCATCATATAACCGCTGAGGCGCGTATCCTTTCCAATCACGACCTGATGACGATGGTCTCCACGGGTGAAGTAGGACGCTGCGGCCATACCCACCCGCAAGGCCGTTTCTGCCGTCATTGGTTCCGTATTCGCAGTTCCGCGGATACCGTCGGTACCAAATAGTTTTCGTTTTGGGTCGCTCACTGCAGTAAACTCACGTGATGATCGATTCGGTACAGTCTAGCAGGGTTTAGTCTGCATGCGAAATAGCCTGCCAGATTGCGATGGCCTGACATGTCTCAGCGACATCATGAACCCGCAGGATACTGCTGCCTCGTGATATACCGGCGAGTGCGCCCGCCAGAGATCCGGCCATCCTGTCCTTCGGCATTTCGTTGCGGCTAAGTTTAGCAATGAAACTTTTTCGCGACAGGCCCAGCAGTATGGGGCACCCGATGTCTGCAAATGCAGACAAATGATTGATCAGGCTAAGATTGTGGTCGATGGTTTTGCCAAACCCAATTCCGGGATCTACTGCAATCTCTGATCGATTTATCCCTGCCCTCTCGCAAACGTCCACGCGGGCGCTGAGATAGTTGTGAATTTCGTTTACAACATCATTGTACGTTGGCGCGTGCTGCATGGTTTGTGGTTCCCCCTGCATATGCATCAGGCACAACGACACATTGGCTGCAGCAACCACGTCCAAAGACCGGGAGTCGCCCTCCAGGGCGGTCACATCGTTAACGATTTTTGCGCCAGACTGGATAGCCGCTTCCATGACTGCAGCGTGACACGTGTCGATGGAAACTGTCGCACCCGCATCCACCAGGGCGCGAACAACCGGGACAACGCGGCCTATCTCGACGGACTCAGGTACAGGCTTGGCACCAGGTCTTGTAGACTCACCGCCAATATCGACAATGTCCGCACCCTGCTCAATCAGACTACGTCCATGAGAAATAGCAGCTTCAGCCTGATACGCATCGCCGCCATCGGAAAAGCTGTCGGGCGTCACATTGACAATGCCCATGACAAGTGGACGCGACAACTCGAGTCCAGCGAATGTATGTCCCGTCATGTGAACACCCAAGAGGTCAGGGCCGGCAACCGATCACGATTCAGGTTGTGGCTTCGCGCCGATGCCAGGACCCGCATCCTTTGGTTTGGAACCGCTTGCTGGCACTGATGATCTGCGACCGGCTGGTGAGTCTGGAGTTGAACCATCATCGTCAGGCCGGACAATGCCATCTCCCCGCACTAAGGCATCCACTTCGACACCGCTCAGCGTTTCGTATTCCAGCAGTGCTTCAGCAATCGTTATCAGATCGTCTGCGTTTTCCTTGAGAACCTTGCGTGCTGTCGTTTCAGCTTGTTCGATCAGGATGCGCACTTCGCTATCAATCAATGCTGCTGTATCATCAGACACGTTCTTCTGACGTGCCACGGAATGGCCCAGGAAAACTTCTTCTTCATTGTCGGCATACCGTAATGGACCCAGTTTATCACTGAAGCCAAATTCGGTCACCATGCGCCGCGCCATGCCCGTCGCCTGTTGGATGTCGTTGCCGGCACCGGTCGTGATGTTTTCTTTCCCGAAAGTGAGTTCCTCTGCGACACGTCCGCCAAACGCCATGGCCAACATGGATTCAAGCTCCAGTTTAGACTGGCTGAGTTTGTCCCTCTCCGGCAGAGACATGGTAAGGCCCAATGCGCGCCCTCGGGGGATAATTGTCACCTTGTGCAAAGGATCATGCTTGGGGACATGAAGCGCGACAAGTGCATGGCCGGCTTCGTGATAGGCGGTCAGTTTTTTCTCATCTTCACTCATCACCATAGAGCGGCGCTCTGCCCCCATCATGACCTTGTCTTTGGCATCCTCGAAATCCGCCATGGTCACCAGGCGCTTGTCCCGTCGTGCCGCAAGCAGCGCGGCCTCATTTACCAGATTGGCCAAATCGGCCCCGGAAAACCCTGGTGTTCCACGCGCAATAACCTTGGTAATCACATCCGGTGCCAAAGGAACTTTCGCCATGTGAACTTTCAATATCTGCTCGCGCCCCAGGATATCCGGATTTGGCACCACGACCTGGCGGTCAAACCGACCGGGACGCAGGAGAGCCGGGTCCAGAACATCAGGCCGGTTGGTTGCCGCGATCAGAATGACACCTTCGTTGGACTCAAACCCATCCATCTCGACCAGCAACTGATTTAGCGTTTGCTCGCGTTCGTCATTGCCGCCGCCCAAACCAGCGCCGCGATGACGTCCTACAGCATCAATTTCGTCGATGAATATGATACAGGGTGCATTTTTCTTGCCCTGCTCAAACATATCGCGGACGCGACTGGCGCCAACACCCACAAACATTTCAACAAAATCAGAACCGGAGATCGTGAAAAACGGCACATTGGCTTCACCGGCGATGGCACGCGCCAGGAGAGTCTTACCTGTCCCCGGAGGGCCAATCAGCAAACAGCCCTTGGGGATTTTTCCACCCAGGCGTTGAAACTTCTGGGGATCCTTCAGGAATTCAACGACCTCTTCCAGTTCCTGCTTGGCTTCATCGATACCGGCTACATCTTCAAATGTCACACGACCAGTTTTCTCGGTCAGCAATTTGGCGCGGGACTTTCCGAACCCCATGGCCTTGCCGCCGCCGCCCTGCATCTGGCGCATGAAGAAAATCCAAACGCCAATAAGCAACAGCATAGGGAACCAAGAAAGAATGATGCCCCAAAGCGTGGGAGAATTCTCATCCGAAGGCTCAGCCGTAACGCGCACTCCCTGCGACTGGAGACGTTCCATTAACATTGGGTCTTCAGGTGCATAGGTTCCAAACGGTCGACCATCACGCATATGTCCCGTGATAGCGTGACCACGAATGGTGACATCGCGAACATCGCCGACTTCCACCGAGGTGACGAAATCAGTGTAGGCAAGATTTGATTGCGCCGTACGCGGCGAACCTCCCTGAAACAGGTTGAACAAGGCCAACACCAAAAGCGCAATAATAACCCAAAGCGCGATATTCTTACTGAAGTTCAAATGTCTGTCCTCATTCTTTGTTCGACGGCGGAAACTTAACCACTTCGCGTTCAGGCCTCTAAGTCCGGAGCGGTGAAATTACCTTCCCCTGACCGATGGTCAACCACCGTGCTGAAATATTTTCGCAGATGGAATTGTCCTGTCGTAATTCATGTACTCAAACACACCCAACATAGATAGTACAAACAGGCATCTACGCAAGGGGGAAACCCGCGCCAGCTACCGGTTCCGGAGGCAAAAACGCCGCTTTGATCATCTTTGTATTGCAAGGATGGGCTTTGGGATCAAGCGCCGTCAAGTGTGCGACCTGCATAATAGCATTTTTGTGATAAAGCGTCGGCAGGGCATAACGGACGGGTTCTGGCATGTTACACCGTCGAATATCCGGCATTTTCGTAACCAACTCACGCCAACCCTTCCTGCCCAGCGGGCGAATTGAAAGATCGCGATCGACTTCCTGCCCGTCCCTTACCGCCATCTGTAACTGGAATCGGTTGTCCCACTTTACAGGACCAGCGGCTGTGACTGGCAAATAATCGGGCAGGTTTCTCAATTCGCGACAGACAAGATAACTGCCGTTTTTGCCAATCAGTCTGCACCCGCCAAGCGTGAACGACTGGCTCGAAACCACCGACTGAAGCCGGTTATACAGGCGTGACAGAGAGTCGCGGGCGGGCGCATAGGTTTTTCCGCCAACAGAACACAATACCCGTGCCAAAACGCGCAGCCCCAGTACATCGCTACAGTCGGACATGTGCCGAAAATCCATCATTGCATAACCCGAAGCATAAAACCTCACACTACGCATGACGACCTCCGCCGTGAGAGCATCCATCTCATTTCTCTGCATCGCATACGCGCTAACCGCACTCAAAATTTCTTCTCGTCCCGCGCCCGCATGCTTCAGGGCTGTCAAAGCGTGACGAACGCGAACCCGTTCAAATCTGTCTTGCTCATTGGACGGGTCATCGATCCAGGAATGACCAGTTGCCGACATTGTCGCAATCAGTCTTTCCTTCGGAACGCCAAGAAGAGGTCGAAGAATTCGGGCGTGGTGCGTCTCGGCGACCGTAGCCATACCAGCCAAACCGTCCGGGCCGCTACTATGGGCTAATCTCATGACGTAGGTCTCAGCCTGGTCATCTGCATGGTGGGCCAATGCCAGATGAACAACACCAGCGTCCCGGCACCACGCAAGCAACATCTCCCGCCGCACAGTTCGTGCAGTGTCTTGAATTGCTGACGTCGGTTTTTTGCCCGCCCAGGTCAAAATGTGGTGTTCGATACCCACCTGATTAAGCCAATGTCCGACCTGTACGGCTTCCTGAGCAGAATTGGCACGAAGACCGTGATTGAGTGTCAGACCAATTGCTCGTCCACCTTGATCACGGGCCCACCGGTCCATGAGCATAACGAGGGCCATGCTATCAACACCGCCAGAGACTCCAACGGCGATAACTGGC
>JAJFID010000065.1 GCA_021775325.1 Rhodospirillales bacterium | reverse complement strand
AGCCGCTCTCGCCGCAAAAGACGCGGGCCCATCGGTCCAGCGTGTGACACTGGTCGTCGACGTGGACAATTACGATGCGGTGGGCGGTGAGGCAGTCTTTGCTGGCGGCGTACGCATTGGTTACGTATCGTCAGGCGGTTACGGGCACACCGTGCAGGAAAGTCTGGCACTGGCTTACATTGCGCCGGACAAATTTCATGAAGGCACAGCGTGCACCGTGGAAATCCTGGGCGATGAGCGTCCTGCAATCATGACCATGATCCCCCGCGTGGACCCGGACGGCGCACGTATGCGCAGTTAATTCAGCAACACGCTTCCCTGACTGGCGGCTCTTCCGCTACAGGGTTGTCGTCTGTGATCCGGTACCATTCCCAGTTGAGGCCCTGGGGTTCACGTGCCCATGATTTGTTCTGTACGGCGTGACAACAGGCTTTCTGTTTTTCTTCGTGTACCAGCAGGTCGGCTTTGGCAAGCCGCTCAGTCGCGGCTTCAAGCTCAGATTGGCCGAAGACTTCTACGCCCAGATGGTTCAGTCGTTCCGTCGCCGCCGGGTCTTCAAACAGGACGAGTTTCAGAGGCGGGTTCTGGACGGCAAAATTGGCGTATCCGTCCCGCTGCTTGTGAGGCGTGACGCCAAACAACTTGCTGTAAAAAGCCACGGCTTCGTTCAAATCGCGTACGTTCAGAGCCAGTTGCAGGCGCATGTGACGTTCCTTTTGTAGACACGGGTCGTCGGCAAGAATACCACGGTGAGGGTATTCCCGCTAAAACGTTTTGCTATCATCATTAAGACCACACAGCAGGGAGGATGCCATGCAGAGCAAGACTGTCGCCAAGGACGGCTTTAACGCCATTACCATCCCGTGGTCAGTGCCGGACATGTCTGGCTTCAAACCCGGCGCTGCGCCCGAATTTTCTGCGAGTGCAGAAGACATCGCCAGTTTCCAGCGCGATGGTGTGGTTGTCCTGCGGGGCGTTATGACGGACTGGGTGGAAACCCTGCGTGCCGGATTGGCGCGCAATCTGGTGTCACCCGAGCAATTCCGGTTTCCCTGTGAAAGTCTGCCCGAAGGCACGCCCGGACGGTTTTTTGACAGTTATTGTAACTGGGACCTGATTCCGGAATACCGGGACTTCGCGCTGAACTCCTGCGCTGCGTCCATGGCCGGACAGTTCATGCAGTCATCCAAGGCCCAGTTGTTTCACGAACATGCCTTCATGAAGGATCCGGGAACGCAAAGTGCTACGCCCTGGCATCAGGACCTGCCGTACTACTGCGTTGATGGCGACCAGACCGCGAGCGTTTATGTGGCCCTGGACCACGCCGATGCCGATGTTGCCGTCCGCTTTGTCAAAGGCTCACATCGGACCGGCAAACTGTATTTCCCCCGCGTGTTCATGGATGGCTCCAGTTTCAATGTGGACGATGACACCATGGCGGCGGTCCCGGATATCGATGGAAACCCGGACCAATACGACATTCAGGCCAGTGCACTTGAGCCCGGCGATACCATCATCTTCAATTTCCGTACCCTGCACGGCACGACGGATGCGGCGCTGAAATCAACCCGGCGGGCATTTTCCATGCGTTGGATCGGTGATGACGTAACCTATTGCGACCGCCCCGGTGAAACATCACCGCCCTACCCCGGTATCGACCTGCAATCAGGCGATGCCATGCGCGAAGACTGGTTTCCGGTTGTGTGGAGACGGCGCTAAATCCGGTCGCCGACAAACGGGTTTGTGGCGCGTTCATGTCCGAACGTTGACATGGGACCGTGGCCGGGCACGAATGACACATCATCGCCCAACGGCCACAGGCGCGTACGAATGGCATTGATGAGATCGTCGTGGTTGCCGCGCGGAAAGTCCGTCCGCCCGATGGAACCCTGAAACAGCACGTCACCCACAAATGCAACGTTGGCATCCGGTTCGTGGAAGACCACATGACCCGGCGTGTGCCCGGGACAGTGATACACATCCAGAGTCAGATTACCGACGGTGACCTGATCACCATTCACCAGCCATCGATCAGACTCAAACGACCGGGATTCCGGGAACCCCGACTGGGCACAGTCCTCGGGTAACCGGTCGATCCAGAATGTGTCGTCGATGTGCGGGCCCTCAATGGGTACATTCAGCATGTCTTTCAGATCGGCTGTGCCGCCGGCGTGGTCCAGATGGCCGTGTGTGATCAGAATTTTTTCAATCGTGACGCCGTTGTTTTCAACCTCGCCCATGATGATGTCCAGATTTCCACCGGGATCGACAACAGCACCGTTCATGGTTTCATCGCACCATAACACCGAACAGTTTTGCTGATAGGCAGTCACGGGAATAATAGTGGCTTTCATGCCCACGGGCGGAACTCCATTGTTCAATGGTCAAGGTCGACGTTTTCGGATCAGCCGACATGCAGGTGTAAAACAGCCGCTATCGGCACCACAAGCCCTAATACATGGGGTGCTATTACCCGGTGTCAGATTTTCCGTGCCGCCATCATACCCTCATAGATCGC
>JAJFID010000064.1 GCA_021775325.1 Rhodospirillales bacterium | reverse complement strand
AGAAATTTGAAAATTTTTAATATATTTTGTTTTTGAAATTATCAGTAATAATGATATTATTGTTACAAATACAATTGACATTCCTAAGGGAAATTCAGGTGTGACATTAATGGGAATTTCTACATATTCATCTGTTCCTGCAATTTTTTCTACCCTTAAAGTAAGATCACCGGTTTCACGTTCAACAAACACAAAATTTTCAAACGTTCCACCAGCAGAGGCAATACCAGACTTTCTATGAATTTCAGTTCCATTTTGAATAATTACAAAATCATACGAAACATCGTCAACTGTCAGTCCAGAATCTTTATCATAAAATGTTAGGATAAATTCAGATTCTCCAGGTCCCAAGACATTAGGAAACCACGTTAAATCTATAGTATATTTTCCAATTTTATCCCCATATTCTGACACACTGTCCAATTTAATGGGAAAAAGTGCCTGGTCTGGGGGATTAACAACTACAAGAAAATTGACATCGGATAATGAATTTCCTTCAATATCAAACATATCTAATTTCACAGTTCCAGCATACTCCGGAGAAAATTTGTATCGAAACGAATCAGGGGTTTCAGTATTTACAGATCCTGTAAAATGTTCTTTGTAGATTTGGATTTCATTTGATGAAATTTCTACATCATATTCAATGTTTTTGTTGAATTTATCTGTGAATAATTCATCAGTTTTCAAAAAGAATGTAACATCTTCCCCAGCCATAATTATTTCTGGTTCCCATGATAACCAGACCCTATATCTCATATCTGGAGTTATAGATTCTAGAGGTAAACCAATATCGTTACTTGGACCTAATTCAAAAAACATTTGTGACTCAGATGTTGGTATTGCTTGTTCTCGAATTTGTTTCAATCCTTCTCTAGTAAGAACAATGTGTACTGTTCTTCCATCAGAAGAATAGTCATCTATAGTAACATCTTTGTCTTTTAATTTAACATCATTAACTTTTGCTTCATATTTAGTATGAAGAAATTCTGAAAAATCTTTTGAAATTCTAACTTCTTGATGCACTACACTTAGCTGTTCAAAGTCTTGATTCCAATTAAAAGGCATTGAAAATGATATTTTGTTTGCATCGAATACAAAATTTTCTATAGTATCAAAATAAGAAATTATATTTATCTCATTACTATTTTGTTCAGAATCCAATATTTGAAAAGTATTATGTTCTGCAAGACTAATTGCTCCTACCAATTCTAATCTTATATCTAAGAAATTAAAATCAGAATCAGCTGTAAGAATTTCAACCTTATACTCATAGAGACCTCCAGAATCAAAAACAGGTCCAGTCATTATTACGGGTTCTGTATTAGTTCTCATCCAGGCATCAATTGCAGGGGATTTGTCCCCTTTGATTAGGATTTCTTCTGAATTGTCATTAATCACTTTGATTACTAATTTTCCCAAATCATCGTGAAAAATTCTTCTAAAAATGTTCTCACCATCTTTTGTCATTTCAAATGCAAACGTGACATGTTCAACTAGAGATTGGCTTTTTGATTCAGTAAGATCTATTGTGATATATCTTTCAGGATCATTTTCATCAAATATAGAAGGTGAGATATTTACAGATAAGGTAACATCACGCCCATCTAAAGATACAGGAGGATGTGTTTCCCCTCCAAATCCATGACCAAATACACTAGGAATGAAACTAGAAATAATAATAATTGCTAAAATCATTCTTAATGTATTTCTCATCTAAATTACCTCAAATGAATCCATAATTAATTGATAATTTGATCGTTCTAAAGCCGAGAGATTATCAGGAGAATTTCCGGAATATTGTAGCATGTAAAATTTCCCATCATTAAAATATAATAATTGTTCACCATATCTATTTTCATCTGTCGTTCCCATATCGACAGAAAATATAGCCCAATCATTTGATCTTGATACTTGGTTAATCATTATTTTTGATTTTAATTTAGAATCCATTAAAATGATTTGACTTTCAATATATTCATTTAATTGAAAATTCTCTTTTTGTATATTAAAAACAGTGATTAAAAATTTTTTATCATGTTCTTTTTCAAGGTATACACCACCAAGATATCCTTTAGACTTTAAAGATGACATCTCAAAAATACTAAACTCATCAGATGCTGAATGAATTTCCCATATATTATTAGGTTTGGAAATCTGAAATGACAAATCATTGTTTTGATACATATTATTTTTATTAACCAGAGAAATTTGTTTTGGATCAAAGAGAGTAATATCTCCAAAACTAGACCTTGTTGAAATTTCTGAAGAATTTTCAAAGATATTTAAAAAATAAATTGGAAACCAGATAGCAGATACAGCAAGCATGAGGATAATTATCCTTCTTACTATTTTTACTTCTTTTACAATATTCATTTTTAGACAGGGCTCGCTTTTCTTTGATATGGATATGGAGATTTTTTATTTTTCATATACAATACTGCTATCAATAGCATAATTCCTGGAATCACTACTATGGCAATTGCTATTTCATAGTAGAGCTGAAATGTTTGTCTTGGTTGAATTATTTTGTCAGTAGTCACACTTTTTTCAGAATTTTCATAAACCATTACTGAGAAATCAGCAAGTCTAGCTATAGCATTATCGCTCAGATTAATTTTTGTTTCAGCTACTGAACCATATGGTTTAATATTTGAAATTTTAACTAAAGCAGGTCCAGGTTCCTCAAAAATCCACTGTCTATAATCTCCTCCTGCTCCGGAAACAGCACCTTCTACTTTGTATAATATTTCATTATTTTGCAATATTGCAATATCATATTGTAATTTTCTTAAAGGGAGATCATTTACTGCATCATAAAAACGATAGATGAAATTTGTTTTTTCATGTGTTTTAATAATCATTGGATCCCATGAAAAATTTATTTCAACAGTTTTATCAGGAGTAATATAGTATATTGGAAATTGTTCAATTTTATTTCCTGCAGCATCATGAGGATAATCTGGAATTTTAGGTTCTACAAAAATTATTCCGGCCATCCAGGGATGAATTACACAATAATAATTGAATTCCCCTTCTTCTTCAAATACATAAGACCATGACTCCCCAGGTAAGAATCTTAAACTATCAAATAATCCAGTTGGATTTCCAAGACTCTTGGCATTCATCCAATTAAATCTCCCAGCACCTTCTCCGCTAGTAACAGTGTGTCCTTCTCTATCATCATTTACCCAGGTTACCTTATCTCCCACCATTACACTCAAACCCGGAGGATCATACCAAACTTCTGCCGGAGTATTTAGTTCAGGATTAAATGCTCCAAACGGAATACTTACAGCATACTCTTCAGCAAAAGAAAATGAAAAATTTCCAATTAAAATTATAGCTATAATAAGTACAGATGAATTTACAAAGTTAGAATTCATATAAAATTTATTGTACTTAGACTCTATTTAATTATCATGCTGTTTTATCATTGTACTATTCATTTTAAATTATCAAAAATAAGAATTACAAAATAGTTTAACTACATTAAAATAATTTAAAACATATATTTTCCTTCCAATTTTTTTGACGAAATATCTTCACATACAAATTTACTCAAAGAAATATCATATAATTTAAAATTCAATTCATTAATAAAATATATTATTAAATTTCAAACATGGTCTGTAAAGGAATTTGTACTAAATACAAAGTAAAAAAATC
>JAJFID010000063.1 GCA_021775325.1 Rhodospirillales bacterium | reverse complement strand
CAATGGCGATCACGGTGCCGGTGTGATCCCACGCAACCTGACCCGCCGTATACACCATGTCGCCACCCCGGGCACCGGGTGAGTAGGGATATGTGGGGCGCGGCTGGAACTCGAGACTCTTGGGTCGCAGAACGGTCTTGGGCATCGTATGGGTTTCCTTATACAGTCGGGATACAGTCGAGGTGCGCTCATCTGGCACATGCGGGATGAGGCGGTATCGTAATTGATAACCGGACTACGACCAAAGGAAAGACGCATGGATTTCTCGGACAAACGAATTCTGGTCACAGGCAGCAGCCGGGGCATCGGTTTTGGCATTGCCACCGCTTTCCTGGACGCCGGCGCGCGTGTGGCCATCAACGGCAGAACGCCGGAATCCGTGAACGCGGCCATGGAAAAACTGGGCAACAATGACCACCTGCTCGCAGCCCCCGGTGACATCGGCACCGTTGCCGGTTGCGAACTGACCGTGAAGACGGCTGTCGATTCTTTTGGTGGCCTCGATGTTCTCGTAAACAGCGCCGGTGTTGGTGCGGGCAGACCCATTGCAGAGTGCGACGAGCAGATGTGGGACGAACACATTGACATCAATCTGAAAGGCACGTTCTTCACCTGTCGGGCGGCCATACCCCAATTACGCAAATCAAGGGGCAACATCGTCAATATCGCCTCGGACGCCGGTCTCATGGGCGTGCCGGGGCTGACGGTCTACTGTGGATCAAAAGGCGGTGTGGTCAACATGAGCAAAGCCATGGCGTTGGAAATCGCGCCGCATGTTCGGGTCAACTGCGTCTGTCCGGGATACGTGGATACGGACATGATCCGCCAGTCCATCATCAAAAGTGCGGACCCGGCCGCCGCCGAACAGGAGATGATCGACTACGCTCCGCTGGAACGCATTTCAACACCGCCCGAGATCGCGGCGGCGGTTCAGTACCTGGCATCTGATGATGCCCGGTTCATCACGGGTACGGCATTGGCGATTGATGGTGGAACTACAGCCGGGAAATGACCCCGTTACGCCGTTTCGGATAATTTTTCTGGCACCCGTTTCGAAAATGGCCCGGCAACCAGCAGGCCCGCCATCGTAATCAGGACCATGCCGCAAACCGTCAGCAGATCGGGTATTTCGGCAAATAACACGATCCCCCATATGGCAGCCGAGACCAGATAGGCATAATCGAATGTGGCGATGATTGATGGCGCGGCGACCTGATAGGCATATGCGACACCGGCGAAGTACACCGCCGATAGTACACCGATCAGAACCATCAAGCCCCACTCCCGCATGCCCATTGGTGCCCAGTCTCCGAGCAGAAAGGGGTATGCCGACCTCGTTTCTGTATCAAGTCCAATCACGGCAAGTACCAAAGTGGCGATCAAGCCAGCCACAACAAATGAACTGTGTAGGGAGAGTGCCAGGGTCAGTGGTGCTTCCGCCTGACATTTGCTTCGGGTGAGGATCATCGCAAAAGCATAAAAAACGGCGCACAGCAGCGGTAGCAATACAAACCACGAAAACCCATCACTGCCGGGCTTCAGGATTGCGAGTACGCCGAGAAAACCCAACACAACACCGGTCCATTGGCGCCCGCTGACCGGCTCGCCAATCAATGCGGCGGAAAGCAGCGCAATCATGATCGGCGTGGTGTAAACAGCAACCGCCGCCACGGACAGACTGAGCACGGGAAGCGCGGCGTAGAATAAGAGCCATGCCAGGACCAACAGCCCGCTGCGAATTATGGCCCACTTAGGTGACTGAAATCTGAGACCAACACCCGATGCGAACAGCAGCGCAGCAATGATCGGGATCGCCACAAACGAGCGCGTGACAAAAACCTGCCACACAGTGAGATCCGCACTGACCAGTTTCACCACGGCATCCGCAAAAGCCATGGCCGCAACTGATGCCAGGATAGTGGACACACCCCGGCCCGTGTGGTTCGGCTTCACGTCGTCTCCCTGCATCATGGGCCGGTTCCACGAATTGGAAGTGGATGGTCTCGGAGAATCATGACGTTTTCTGCCACTCGCGGCGGTAGGTTGCGGGTGGCGTGTTGAAATGCCTCTTGAAGGCGCGGCTGAAGGCGGCTTCCGATTGATAACCCGTATGTTCGGCGACCTCGACCATGGGCGCACCTGAATCCACCAGCATTTGCCGGGCCAGTTGCATGCGCCACTGCACCATGTATTCGCCGGGTGTGGTTGAAACCAGTTGAGAGAACCGTGTCGCAAACGCAGTACGTGACATGCCAGCAACGGCGGCCAGTTCCTCCAGTGTCCAGTGCGCGCCAGGACTGTTGTGGAACGCCCCCAACGCCCGCGAGATGAACGTATCCGAAAACCCGGCGAGAACTGGCTGAGTATTGCCCTCGGCACATATATAGGCCCGCAGGGCTTGCGCGAAGATGATTTCCGAAAGTTTCAGGGCAATCAGATCACCACCCATTTGTTCGCGGCCTGCCTCGGCACCAATGACGCTGAGCGTGCTCTGCATCCATTCGCCCGAGGCATCACCATAGTCCCTGATGTGCATGTAAGACGGTAACGCGTCAATCAGCGGATGGGCCGCGCCTTTTTCAAACGCAAAGTGACCACACACCAACTGGGTTTCGTGATTGGTACCGGCGTCGCCATATACCAGAGTTCCGTTTCCCGAGAATCCGGATTCCCGAACCACCTCATCCAGCGTCAGGGCATCGCTTTCCGTTTTGGGGTCACAAAACAGGGTGTGTGTTGCACCCCGCGTGATGATGATCAGGTCGCCCTGTTCCAGGGGCACAAGATCAGGCTCATCACCCACCCGCACGAAACATCCGCCACGATGCGCGAAATGAAACCGCGCCACATCCTCATATGGTGGCACCACAACGCCCCAGGGCGACGTAAAGGAGGTCCGGAAATACAACGTCCCGGCAAGCCGCATGTGAGAGAGAATATCGCTGATGACGTCCATGTGGATTTACCGTTGCTGAAGTGATCCTGCCAATTGATCAGGATTTTGTACGAAAAATCAATTTATTCGCACGTGATGTCATTAATCAACCCACGTTTCTGTGATTATCTGAACCCGAGCTAAGGCCTGACTGAATGGACAGACAGGAACAATTAAATGAAAAGGATACATATTATGAAGATACGAGCCGTGATAATGGCCCTGGGTTTGGCCATCATGACCCATTCTGCAACAGCCAATGCCCAGTCGCCCGCCGAGTTGAATGATACCGAAATTGCTCACGTGGCATATGTGGCCGACAACATTGATATTCGCTATGCACACCTGGCTATGGCCATATCGGATAACGCCGCCGTGCGTGAGTTCGCGGAGACAATGATCAGGGATCATACCGCCGTTAACGAGCAGGCTTTGGCATTACTGGAGAAACTTGGCGCAGCCCCACAGGACAATTTTCTGAGCCAGAACCTGCAGAGCAATGCCGAAACGATCATCGATGAACTGAGCGCACTCCGGGGTGCGGCATTTGACAAGCGGTATGCGGAAAACGAACTGGCCTATCACAAGGCCGTTAATGATCTTGTCGAGAACGCATTCATTCCGAACATCGAGAATGCCGAGGTCAAAGCGCTGTTTGAAGCTGGCCTGCAGATATTCAAGGCCCATGAGCATCATGCCAGCATGATGGTTCAGAGCCTGCAATGATAAACCCGATCAATCGCCGCAACTTTATGCGGCACGTTGGGAACACCGCAGCAGTGCTCACTGCTGCGGTGTTCTCCTCACCATCGTTTTCTCACGCATGCGGCATCACGGATGCCGGGCCAAAAACGCACACCATTGAAATCCGCGACTTCGCATTTACCCCTGACCCGCTGCAGGTTAACCCCGGTGATACGGTGGTCTGGATAAACCGCGATATCGTGCCGCACACGGCGACAGCAGACGACGGAAGCTGGGACACGGGAACCATTCCGGCACAGGGCACGGGTTCAGTCGACGTCACACAGGACTCAGCGCAAACGTACTATTGCCGTCACCACCCTGGCATGAAAGCAACCATCGTCGTTTCCGATAGTGAGTAAGTCGACTACGGGTTCAAATGAGGGCTGCAACGTATGCCGTCCCGAATGGCTAGTTCCGATTGCTCAGCAACCCGCGTGCAATAACGTGGCTCTGGATTTCGGCTGCACCTTCGAAGATGTTGAGGATGCGGGCGTCGCACAGTACGCGGGAAATGGGGAATTCCATGACGTAACCGTTGACAGATTAACTTCCCAACCGAACGGTTAGGTATGTAAAGAAGGCGACCAATGTGATTATTACTGTGATCATGATCGCCAGTCGGGGAAATCCTAGGTTGAATGGCCCCCGACCCCCTGGGTTCATCGTTCTTAACACACCAAGACCTGCCATCGCTTCTTTCCATGACTCTTTGATACCCTTCCGGGTGGCATGCGTTCGCGATGGTGCTGTGCCGCCAATAGCCACGAACAGCAAGAATTCGAAGAACGTACTAATAAATGGTCTGACGACGAATTGAATCAAGTAAACAGCGAAGGCCCCCAATATGACGAACTCAGTTAGTCGCACCAAATCTTGTTGATCTTCCTTCGCCTCTGTGAGACTCGTCGAAAAGGAAACAAGCAGCTCGCTGTCCATGAAAACGATTCCAAGCCAGGACAAGGCAATGAAGATGACAATGTGGACAATTATCGGCTTCAACCGGGCCTTCACTGGCAATCGGCGGAGTCGCCGACGAAACAATCTCATCCACAGGAAAGATTTCAACCGTCTGCGATTCCCCTGTGATTGTTGATGTGTCGATAACCTCTTTGGCGATATGGACGCCATCAAACTACCAAACAATGGCAACGCGACTAATAGCAGTGTCAACACCGCCACGACTGCCAGTACAATGTACTCTGATAATTGCAAGATTTCGGATTTAGTCATGCCGAGAAACAGCGTCGTTGTATTCGGCAGATCACCATTCATTTTCAGTTCCCCGTGCTCGCTACCCGATGCACACCAAAGACGGGGTGAACAATAGCAAACAAATGGAACAGGCGGATAGAAAATCTAGTTCCGGTTGCTCAGCAATCCGCGCGCGATGACGTGGCTCTGGATTTCGGCGGCACCTTCGAAGATGTTGAGGATGCGGGCATCGCACAGCACGCGGGAGATGGGGAATTCCATGGCGTAACCGTTGCCACCGTGCACCTGCAGGGCGTTGTCGGCGTTGGACCAGGCCACACGGGCGGCCAGCAGTTTGGCCATACCGGCCTCGATATCACAACGCCGGTCTGAATCCCGTTCGCGTCCGGCAAAGTAGGTCAGTTGCCGGGCCATCATGGTTTCCACGGCCATGAAGGCGATCTTGCCGGCGATACGGGGGAAGGCATACAGCGGCTTGCCAAACTGGATGCGGTCCTTGGCGTACTTGTGACCCAGTTCCATGGCGTTCTGCGCCACACCCACGGCGCGCGCTGCCGTCTGGATGCGCGCGGATTCGAATGTCGCCATGAGTTGTTTGAAACCCTGGCCCTCAACCTCGCCCAGCAGGTTTTCTGCCGGAACCTCGAAGCCTTCAAACCGCAGGTCGTATTCCTTCATGCCGCGATAGCCGAGCACGGGAATTTCGCCACCGCTCATGCCGTCTGCGGGGAACGCATCATCGTCCGTACCGCGGGGTTTTTCAGCCAGAAACATGGACAGGCCCCGGTATCCGGCATCGTCCGGGTTGGTGCGGGTCAGCAGTGTCATCATATCAGAACGGCTGGCGTGGGTGATCCAGGTCTTGTTGCCGGTGATTTTGTAGGTATCACCATCGCGCACGGCGCGGGTGCGCAAAGCCCCCAGATCAGAACCCGTGTTTGGCTCCGTGAATACGGCGGTGGGCAGAATCTCGCCTGTGGCCAGTTTGGGCAGGTACTTTTCCTTCTGCGCCGTGGTACCACCGAGGCGGATCAACTCAGCCGCAATTTCCGAGCGTGTGCCCAATGAACCGACGCCAATGTAACCCCGCGACAGTTCCTCGGTTACAACACACATGGCCGTCTTGGACATACCCAGACCGCCCCACTCTTCCGGGATGGTCAGACCGAACACACCCAGTTCCGCCATCTGATCCACCACCTCGATGGGGATCAGCACGTCCTGCATGTGCCACTCATGACAGTGCGGCACGACCTGTTCTTCCGAAAACCGGCGGAACTGGTCACGCACCATATCCAGCATGTCGTCATCAAGACCCAGCGCACCGTAGTTGCCGTCTTCCAGCGAATTTTCGATCTCGGCGGCCAGTGCCATATGACAGGCCGACGTATTGCCCTCGGTAATCAGGGTCTTCACCGCACCCTTGAAAAACGCGTGCGTTTCTTTCGACGTAATGCCCAGGTCGCGGGGCCGCACAATTTCCACCTGCGACAACGGAATGCCGCCATAAAGCTGGGCGCAGTATTCACCAAAACCGATCTGCAGAATGAGCTTTTCCCGCGCACCCAATTGCCCCGCACTGTCCAGCCGCTCGGCCCAGCCGTGTAACTGGCGCAGCGCCTCAACATACGTCGCCATCCAGGCAAATCCGTGCGCAGCCAACTGCTCGGCTTCAAGTTTGTCACCATCAACCTTGCCATCGGTCGCCACACGTTCGGAAACATGGCCGCGCCCGGCAATGAGCAGCGCATCAGCATTGTTAACGGCTTCGCGGGTGAGGGAGAGGAGATCATCAAGAATCACAGTTGTTTTGACGTTATCTGGCATTTCATTTTTCTCGGCAACTAGGAAGGATAAGTCAGAGTATCATGGCGACAAGAATGAACACGGCAATGAGTGCAATCACAAACAGTGGATGAAGAGAAAAACCGAAATATGGTGCACGAGGTTTCCATTCGTCACCTTCACGGTAAGCTCGACCGACTTCGGCGTGATACTCGGAATGGCGCGTGGAAGTCTCCCGCCCAGTAAGGAGGGACCGTCCTCCCCGATTACCTGCATCTAGCAAGTCATGACGTGCCTGAAGCTGCTCTTCCCGTTGGAAATCTTCCCGGGTCTTCTTTTCCGCCATGGCTTACCCTTCGATGCAGTCCTCAATGGTCCGACGCCCCGGTTTTTTGGCCTGAACCAGCACGGCCATGTTGCCGGGCTTGTGTTCGTTGTTCATCATCTTCACGTGCGCGGCGGGAATGTCGTCCCACGAAAATACTTCCGACATGCACGGGTCGATGCGTCGTTCGATGACCAACTGGTTGGCCTGGGCGGCCTGTTTCAGGTTGGCGAAGTGGCTGCCCTGGATACGCTTCTGGCGCATCCACACAAAACGCGCGTCCATGGTCAGGTTATAGCCGGTGGTACCGGCACAGAACACGACCATGCCGCCGCGCCTGACCACGTTGCAACTGACCGGGAAGGTTGATTCGCCGGGATGCTCAAAAACAAAATCCACGTCGTTGCCCTTGCCGGTGAATTCCCAGATGGCTTTGCCGAATTCTCGGGTGGCCTTCATGTAGTCGCCAAATCCTTCGCCATTGACCGCAGGTAGCTGACCCCAGCAATTGAAGTCCTTGCGGTTGATGATTCCCTTGGCGCCCAGTGACATCACGAAGTCGCGCTTGGATTCATCGGATATCACGCCAATGGCGTTGGCACCCGCCGTGGCGCAAAGCTGTACCGCCATGGCACCAAGACCACCGGATGCACCCCATACCAGCACGTTATGACCGGGACGAAGAATGTGCGGACGATGGCCAAACAGCATGCGATAGGCGGTCGCCAGTGTCAGTGTGTAACAGGCGCTTTCTTCCCAGGTCAGGTGACGTGGACGGGGCATGCACTGGCGGTCCTGAACCCGGCAAAACTGGGCAAAGGATCCGTCAGGGGTTTCATAACCCCAGATCCGCTGGCTGGTGGAGAACATGGGATCGCCACCATTGCATTCTTCGTCATCGCCGTCGTCCTGGTTGCAGTGAACAACGACCTCGTCACCGACCTTGAACCGTTTCACCTTGGCACCCACAGCCCAGACAATGCCTGAAGCATCGGAGCCGGCGATGTGATACTCGGCTTTATGATAATCAAACGGCGAGATCGGCGTACCAAGCGCCGCCCACACGCCGTTGTAGTTGACGCCAGCTGCCATCACCATGATCAGCACATCGTGGCTGTCCAGTTCGGGCGTGTCGACAACTTCTGACAGCATAGCCGTATCGGGATTGCCATGACGTTCTTTTCGGATGGCCCACGCGTACATGCTCTTTGGCACATGGCCGAGCGGTGGAATCTCACCCAGTTCGTACAGGTCTTTCTTTTCCTGACCCGGAAACAATTCGATGACCTCGGCAGCTTCACTCATTTTTACATTCCTTCAACATGTGGCAAACATGGAGCCAAAAAAACAGGTGTGGTAACAGGGTGCCAAGGTTTTATACGCCCGGACGTTGTTTCGCAATGCACAAAACGACATATTCATGATAATTTACACCGTAAGGCGTAATTATGTTGCGTAAACTAGCGATTTTCTGTAATAACTCGCGCTGAATTCTGTTCTGGAGATGCCAAAATGATCAAATACTTCGCGCCTGCAGAAAAAAATGGTGCGCCGCAGCGTGATGCGAATCAGGCCCCGGCCAAGGACCGCCCATGGCTGTTCCGGACATATTCGGGGCATTCATCGGCCAGCGAATCCAATGCGCTCTACCGGAAGAACCTGACCAAGGGCCAGACCGGGCTGTCCGTGGCCTTCGATCTGCCAACCCAGACAGGGTACGATTCGGATCATGTGCTGGCCCGTGGCGAGGTCGGCAAGGTGGGTGTTCCCATTTCCCATCTGGGCGACATGGAGACCCTGTTTGACGGCATCCCCATGGGCGAGATGAACACGTCCATGACCATCAATGCGCCCGCCGCGTGGCTGTTATCCCTCTACATCGCCGCCGCCGAACGTCAGGGTGTGGACCGCAAAGACCTGACCGGCACGGTACAGAACGACATCATCAAAGAGTACCTGAGCCGGGGAACCTATATTTTCCCGCCCAAACCCAGCCTGAAGCTGATCGCCGATACGGTCGCCTTCACCTATACGGAAGTACCCAAGTGGAACCCCATGAACGTGTGTTCCTATCACCTGCAGGAAGCGGGCGCGACACCGGTTCAGGAACTGGCCTTTGCGCTGGCCACCGCCACGGCGGTCCTGGACGAGGTCAGGAAGTCCGGCCAGGTGCCGGAAGAGGACTTCTCCATCGTGGTCGGACGTATCAGCTTTTTTGTCAATGCGGGTATCCGGTTCGTTACGGAAATCTGCAAGATGCGGGCGTTTACCGAATTATGGGACGAGATCACCCGGTCACGATACGACGTGGAAGACCCCAAATTGCGCCGGTTCCGGTATGGCGTTCAGGTCAACAGTCTGGGCCTGACCGAACAGCAGCCTGAAAACAATGTCTACCGCGTGTTGCTGGAGATGCTGGCCGTGACCCTGTCGAAAGGTGCCCGTGCCCGCGCCGTGCAACTGCCCGCATGGAACGAGGCACTGGGCCTGCCGCGTCCGTGGGATCAGCAATGGTCGCTGCGCCTGCAACAGATCGTTGCTTATGAGACAGACCTGCTGGAGTACGCTGATATCTTTGATGGCTCAAAAGCAATCGAAGAAAAGGTCCTGGCGTTGAAAGAAGAGGCCATGGCCGAACTGGGCCGTATTGACGCACTGGGCGGTGCCGTTAACGCCGTGGACCAGAGTTACATGAAACGCCAGCTTGTAGAATCCAACGCCAACCGGCTGGCGGCTATTGAATGCGGTGACCAGATCGTGGTCGGTGTGAACAAATACACGGAAACCGAAGAAAGCCCGCTTACCACCGGCGAGGGCAGCATCCTGACCATTGATCCCAAAGCCGAAAGCGAACAGATCGAGCGTCTGCGGACATGGCGCGAAAGCCGTGATTCGTCGGCTGTAGAAAGCGCCATTGACGCCCTGCGGGACGCGGCACGGGAAGACCGCAATATCATGGAACCCTCCATTGCGTGCGCACATGCGGGCGTTACCACGGGTGAATGGGGACAGGCGCTGCGTGATGTATATGGCGAGTACCGGGCTCCCACCGGCATCAGTGGTGCCGCCAGCGCCGGGGTCAGCAACATTGAAGACGCCCGCGCGCGGGTCAATGACGCATCCGACAAACTGGGCCGCCGCCTGAAAATGCTGGTCGGCAAACCTGGTCTCGACGGCCATTCAAACGGTGCCGAGCAGATTGCCGTCCGCGCCCGCGACGCCGGGTTCGAGGTAGTCTACGAAGGCATCCGTCTGACACCGGCAGAGATTGTCGATGCCGCCCTGCAGGAAAATGTTCACGTGGTCGGTCTGTCGATCCTGTCCGGTTCGCACATTTCACTGGTTGCCGACGTGCTTGAGCGCATGAAAGCCAAGGGACTGGACGACGTGCCGGTGATTATCGGTGGCATCATTCCGCCGGAAGACGAAGCAACGCTGCTCGCGGCAGGCGTCGCCCGGGTCTATACACCCAAGAACTTCGACCTTAACGCCATCATGGCGGATATCGCCGGAATTGTGCAGGATACTGCGGCCGCGGCCTGATCAGAGGCCTAAAAACCGGGACACCCTGTTATGACAACATACATGGTCGTGGAGCGTTTCAGGGAGGGATGTTTCGAGCGGGTGTATGAACGGTTTCGCGCCCGTGGACGCATGCTGCCGGACGGTCTGGTCTATGTGAACTCGTGGGTGAACAGGGAACAGAACCTCTGTTTCCAGCTCATGCAAACGGACGACCATGACCTGTTTGCGGTCTGGACCAGGGAGTGGGACGACCTGACCGAATTCGAGATCATTCCTGTCGACTAGACTTTGCAATACCAACCACTTGCACCGCCGCGCCGCCCGCCATATGTTTATTGTGAGGAAACTTAGTTGGCAGGGAACGTAGACGACCATGCAGGATCCCCATGATCTGGCGGGCAAGGAACGGACGAACAGTCTGGAAATTGCCATCGGTGGCGAAGTAAAGGCCTTTCGTCGGCAACAGGACATGACCGTTGCCGAGCTGGCGAAAACAGCGGGCGTTTCCACGGGTATGCTGTCAAAAATTGAAAATGGCATTACCTCGCCATCCCTGAGTACACTGCAGGCGTTATCTGCCGCCCTGCAAGTGCCGGTCACGGCATTCTTCAGGCGGTTTGAGGAAGAACGACAGGCAACCTTTGTGAAGTCGGGCGAAGGTCTCAAGATCGAACGCCGTGGCACCCGCGCCGGACACCAGTATCAGTTGCTGGGTCACAATGTGAGCAAGAACCTCGCCGTCGAGCCCTATCTCATTACCCTGACCGAAAAATCCGATGTGTTCCCGTTGTTTCACCACGAAGGCGTCGAATTCCTGTTCATGCTCAAGGGCGAGGTTGTTTACCGGCATGCGGATCAGACCTACACCCTGACACCGGGCGATTCCCTGTTTTTCGATGCGGACGTGCCCCATGGCCCGGAAGGGTTGATCGAACTGCCGATTCAGTTCCTGTCTATCATCACCTACAGCCGTCAGGGTGAGGAATGACGGGATTCGATTCCGGACATATTTTTTCCTCTTAGTAAACTTATTTAACTTGTATTGATTCTTTTTACGGACTCCGCTAGAGTCCCGCCAAGCGCGTTCAGGTGCGTGACTGAACACGAATTTATTTCATGATAACAAGAGGTTGCTCCCATGTGTGGCATAGCAGGAATTCTCTTCAAAGGTGATCATCGGAATCTGACTGCCGGTCAGGCATTGATTAACATGCTTGATGGCTGTCAGCACCGTGGCCCTGACTCAACGGGTTTTGCCCTTTACAAGGAACCAGTGGAAGGCGAACTGCGACTGCGCTTTCTGGTCGGTGAAGGTATGGAGGCTGAAAAGGCTGTTGCCGATATTCGAGAAAAATTCGTTGAATGGGACGCCGAAGTCCTGGACGAGGAAACCACCGGCCCTACGCGCAGCTACGTCGTACGCTTTGACGGCGACGTGCAGAAATTTTCCTATGCCATGGAACACGCAGCCAAGCTGACCTCCATCGGCGAAAGC
>JAJFID010000062.1 GCA_021775325.1 Rhodospirillales bacterium | reverse complement strand
ACGATGTTCGCGCCCAGACAATCCAGACCCTTGCCAACGTCAGGGCTGTGCTGGAGGAAGGCGGGGCGACGCTTGATGATGTGGTGAAGTGCAACGTCTATCTTAAGGATATGCGGGACTTCCAGATCATGAATGAGGAGTTCGCCAAACTGTTCCCCGTAAACCCGCCAGCCCGAACGACGGTGCAGACACCCATGGCCGAACCGGAAATGCTGGTGGAGATCGAAGCCATCGCCTATATCGGCGGATAGAACTGCTCACAGTAACCGGTACAGAATGACGACAGATAACTCATCCCCTTGCGCCGCGGCTCTCGATCCCGCCACGACCGATCAGCCCGGTGAGGCGTTGACCCGTGGCGTCATGCTGTGCCTGTTATCGTCTGGTCTGTTTGCGATCAGCATCCTGACCTCGAAATTTGTCTATCAGTACGGCGTTGAACCGCTGTTTTTTGCGACTGTCAGGGCTGCATTCTGCCTTGTCATGTGCGCCGTGTTCATCGCCGTCAGGGGTGGTGAGTGGCTCATGCCAAAACCGTCCCGTCGGTTCGTGCTGCCCATGTCTGTCATGCTGCTGATGGTGTCTTTTGGATACCCCACGGCCATGAAGTACATTCCGGCCGGGATGGCGACGCTGGTGTTTTATCTGTGGCCGTTGCTGGTCCTCGTCATCACCGCCATACAGGCGCACCAGTTTCCGGGCATCCGGCGTATGGCCATCTTTATTGTCGCCTTCGCCGGACTGGCGCTGGTGTTTGGTCCGTCCATGGGCGATGTGCGGTGGGAGGGTATCGCAGCCGCATTGGTCGCTGCACTCGGTGCATCCCTGTTTTGCGTCACGATCCCGAAGGTGACCAAGACAGCAGACAGCATGACGATCAATATTCACACCAACATTATCGTCGGTTTCATCCTGCTTGGTGGCGCTGCGTTTTATGATCAGGTGCACATGCCGACAGAGGCCGTTGGATGGTACGCACTGATTGGTGCTGGCCTGACGTATGGCCTGGGCATGATCACGATTTTTTACGCCATCAGCCGGGCCGGACCAGTAGCGTCGTCCATTCTGTTCAATACCGAGCCATTGATTGTGACCATGCTGGCAACACTGGTGTTCGCAGAATTTCTTGAACCCATTCAGTACATGGGCGTTCTGATTGCGGTGATCGCCATGATGCTTGCCAGTGCCCGGGCCGCCAGAAACTAGGGCATCAGCAGGTTTCCGGTTCGCGTTTGGTCCATGACTCAAAAATCATTGTTTATTACCAGCTCGAACAGTTGTAAAAGCGTCGCCTTCCCGCATTCATGCAAACCGCAGGTCGACTGACTGAAGGCTTATGACACCCGAATATCTCACCATATTGGCCGTGATTGCCATTCTGTCCGTCGTTCAGTCATTTTTCGGCATGGGAATCCTGGTGTTTGGCACGCCTGCGCTGTTGTTGATGGGTTATGACTTCGCGACAACGCTTGGCTATCTGCTGCCAGCCTCGTTCATCATTTCGCTGCTGCAGGTGTTGTCGGCCGGATTTGGCCGTGTACCTGTTTCGCGGCACCTTTATCTGCTGTGTCTGCCCGGGATTGGTGCCGGGTTGTGGCTGTCGGATGGCGGGCCGTTATCGACCTGGACGAACACCCTGGTCGGGGCGACCCTGCTGATTTCGGCGTTCGTTCGTTTCTGGCCGCCATCCCAAAGGATGTTTGCCATCATGCTGGATAAACACCTGCCGAGTTATCACCTTGTTATGGGCATTGTTCACGGCCTGACCAATCTGGGTGGTGCCCTGCTGGCAATTCTGGCGAGCGGGCTCAATACCGAGAAAGAAGCCATCAGATATACCGTCGCGCACTACTATCTGGCATTCAGTGTCGTACAGATGCTGTTACTGGCAACCATCATGGAGCACCACAGCATTCTGACCGGTAATCTGCCTGCCGTTGGTGTTTCAGCAGCCGTGTACCTGTTGATCGGGAATCGACTTTTTGTCCGTACCAGCAACTGGACATATGATGCTGCGCTGACAGCGTTTATGGCCCTTTATGGTGTTGCCGTATTGTTGAAGACCTGAACCCCCGGTCATTTGTTCACCTGAATCTGGATACATCGAATACAGCGGGTTGCTTCAACGGATACGCGTTTGTTTCATCGTCTGCGGGCCCGACGGCGATTCCACTAAACCCGGCAACACTGCCGTCTTGTTTCCGTACACCGCGTTCCGCAGTCTCCAGATGCTGCAGCTCAAGCAGCGTGTAGGGTCGGGCCCACAACCATTCCCGGTTTTCGACGGCTTCCAGATCAGCGTGGGGCAGGGGCTCGTCACTCCAGCCGTAAAAATAGAGGCAGAACCCGTACTCAATTACCGGCTGGACCGACATGAGGCGCATGCCCAGGTCGTCCTCACAGTATGATCTGGCGGCTGCCAAGTCGGTTACGCGCAAAGTGATATGGGCCAGGGTTGCCTGTGCGCCGATTGGGTGGCCGGCGGGCGCGGGCCTATGGGCACCTTGGAAACCCTGTTGCAGCAGTTCTACGTTAAAGCCCTGTGGGTCCTGCAGGTGGCACAGATAACCGATGTCGCGGAACTGATGGGGGGTCGAGACCGGCCAGTTCCGTTCACGCAGATACGCCACCGCATGATCCAGATCCTGCACGGTGATGCCAATTTTCCAGTACAAATCTTCCCGAGTGGAGACATACGGCGTAACGGACTTTTCGTGGAATTCCAGCAGGCATTGCCGGGAGGCATACCCGTAGGCGGAACCTTCGTTTGAGCCCAAATCCCGCATACCCAACAGATCACAATAGAATGTGGCCAACTCGGTGGCATTTTGAACTGTCAGGTGATTTCGAGCGATTTTCATTGTCGGGGATGTTCCTGGAGGTTTCATCAGGTCCGGCGTCCATTCCGTAAATGCGATGCAACTCATGTTCAGGGAAACGCATCCGGCCAGCGTTGTAAATGCTCCGGTCAGTTGCCTCTGCACCGAGCGTCGGTGCAGGTTCACCCAAAAAAATGATTTTGTGACAAATTAGTTATTGCGAATGACTCTCATTCGCAATATGAATCAAGCGTAAACCAAATATGGAATCACCCAACCGAAGAGGACTGCCCATGTGGAACTACAAACTGAAATTATGGCTCGGTGTCGGAACGGCGGCATTGGCCAGCGGCGCGGTTGCCGCGCAGGAACCCGCGACAAACAAAACAATGGCACAGCCGGACAGTGTTCTGGTCGCCGTGAGGGGCGAAGCGCGAAGCTACTCAGATTCCGTTGATGACGGTGTTGTGCAACTGGCCAGCAAAGCCACGGACGGTGGCGAAGGTGGTGAGGGCGCTGCAACGACCCATGGCCACATGGACAATCCCGTTGCGTTCGTCACGGGTATGTACCGCATCGAGGCGCAGTTGCGGGCCGGGATCGATCAGTATGAACGCGGTCATCAGGCCCAGTCCATCCGGCATTTTGATACGGTGGTCGCCATGATTGCGGGCCCCGTCGGTGTTATGCTGGAGGCGCAGGGTTTCGAGCGTGAGCATGTGCTGATTGAAGCCGAAGCCCTGCCCATGTCAGCACGGGACGCAGATCCCATGGAAGACGTGCTGGATTATCTGGGACATCTGCTGCACGAACTGGACGAGCACGCGCTGCTGGTGCCCGCTGAAATGCGGCGCGATCCGGACTTCAGGATTCCTGTTGCCATCAATCTGCTGCATCTGGCCCGAGAGAATTACAGCGCCCTTGAACAACCCGGTAACAGCGCCGAGGACAGGTTGTTCTTATACGAAAGCGCGCGCAGTCTGGTCAGGACCGGGCGGGATATCATCGGCATGAATGCGTCCACGCTGCGTGACAGAGATCCAGAGCGTTTTGATGCCGTACTGACCGTCTTCGCCGGACTGTCGCGCGAGTTGACCGCCCTGACACCGACCACGGAAATGGTGAGCCAGTCTGTTGTTCTGTCCCGGTTGTCCACGATTGAAGGATCACTGTGGCCCATGGCGCAACCTTTGCCGGAGTCATCAGGCGACTAGGCCGATTGCTGTGAGAACGCGCCTTGACCTTCTGCCCGCTGGAAGCTCTACAAGAAGCTTCAGGTGCAATGATGGAACGAGGACAGAGAATGAACCTGTGGAAGTGTATTCCGGTATTGCTGGTGACGGGGGGTGTCGGTCTGGGTGCGTTTTTTCTGATCAATGGCAATCCGTTTTCGGATGATAGCCGGATCGTGTTCAGGCCCGACGATGCGGCCCTCGTCGCGACCGGACAGGCTATATACGTTCAGGCCTGTGCGTCGTGTCATGGGAATAACCTGGAGGGGCAGGAGAACTGGCGGGTACGTAATGCCGAGGGCAAGTTACCGGCACCACCGCACGACGAAACAGGCCATACCTGGCATCACGTTGAACAGCAGTTGTTCGAAATCACCAAATTAGGCGTTAAACACTTCGCCGGTGCCGATTATGCCACCGACATGCCCGCATTCGGCGATCAGTACAGTGACCAGGATATTATTGCCGTGCTGTCTTACATCAAAAGCACGTGGCCGCCCGAGATACGGGAACGTCACGACGCGATGAATGCGCAGCCGACCAACTAGACTGACTGCCAAGGGGTTCAAACTAGGGTCGCCGGGCGAGAATGTTTAGTCCTTCAAACGCCTTTGCGCCCGCATCCGTTCACGGGTTTGACGTGTGGAATCTGCTGTACCTTCGTGATAGCTGCCGAACCACCTGTCCAAAGGCATTTCCGGGCCACCGTAATTGCACTCGAAATGCCGGTGATGCAATTGATGGAAGAAACCACCGACTTTGAGCACCGAGACGCCCCGGATGCGAACAGCTTCATAGCCAGAATGTCCAGACGGTGCCCCCAGAAGTTGCCAGTACAGCAGGAACAGCAGGTGAGTGGGATGAACCGGAATCACCAGAAATATCAACAATGAACTGAAGTACGCGACGTGTTCAATCGGGTGCATGGACATGCCCGACCAGGGGCCCGGATTGACGCTGCGATGGTGCAGGGCATGAACATGCTGATACAGTGGTTTCCAGTGCAACATGCGATGCACAAAATAGAAATGACATGTTTGCCACATGGTCGCCAGGGGAAACAGGATGACAAACCAGATCATATTCGTTTCGAACGTGATTGCGTCCAGTTGACCAGATGCGTAAAGCCACCGGAATCCCACTTCATAGGCTGAGGCAATGGGTACACCAGACAGAATGGAATAGAACATGTTGTCCCAGGTCTGGTCGCCAAACCTGAACAGTTTTGTGCTACCCTCGCCCATGGCGCGGGGATCGTATTTGCCCTGGTTACCTTGCACTTTCAACACGTAAAACCAGCAATGCAACCCGCCGGCTACGACCAGCAGTGCCACCAGATTGCGACAAACTACCCAACCAATCCAGTCAGCAGACAGCACGGCCTGTGCATGAGTTATGGGTTGCAGCCAGTAAGCCGTAATCAGGGAAAACAACAGATACAGCGCACGGTCGGACAACGGGAAGTATGCAGAGACCGTCCATTTCAGCGCCTGAAACGGGCGTGCCGGCCATTCCCACAGGGGCGGATACGTCAACGGCAGATCTGGGTGCCAGAGCCATTCCCGGGTCGCCGAGGTACTGTTACTCTCAACATCGTGGGAGCCTGCGTCGGCAATTGCCATGATGATGCTCCTTATGCGCAAATACTGTACTTGTCCAAAAAATTTCCTCTAACGAGCAGTTTTGTACAAGTGCAGAATCCGACATCTGAGGTAAAGTTCAGCTTAACCATAGGTCCGATGTTGTATACGGACGCCGACGCCCTTGTGATGGCGGCCATGACATTGCGGTCATACTGCCCTATATGAGACACGGATGTTAACCACCTGACTGCCGGAAACCGGAATGATCTGAATGACCAGAATCAAGAAACTGGGCCACGTTGTGCTGTACGTGCGGGATGCTATGGCGTCTGCGGACTGGTATGCGGATATTCTGGGCATGGATATTGTTATATCCAGTCCGCACATACCCGCGGCTTTTCTGTCGTTCAATGATCGCGATCATGATCTGGCGTTGTTTGGCATCGGTGACCGACGTTCGGTGGGCGGACATGACTTTAATCACGTATCGTTTGAGATCGACGGTGATCTGGACGACCTGCGGGCATTCCATACCCGGCTGCTGGACCGTAGTGTACGAATCACCGGCGTGGTCGATCACGGCATATCCTACGGCATCTATTTCTTTGATCCGGACGGCCATCAGCTTGAAGTTTTTTACCAGCGCATTCAGCCGGATTCCGCCGCAAAACGGGCTTTCGCAGAAATGGGTATTCTGGCAACGCCCATATCGCTTGACGACATGGTGGACGATCAGGGTAATTAGGGCGTGAACAGTCCTGAACCACCCACGTCAAAATCGGCAAAGCCAGAACCAGCCAACCAGACCGCGCACCGTCGCGTGCAGGAAGGTATGGCGCTGATGATTGCGGCCATGCTGATCATGCCCGGCATTGACGCCATCGCCAAGGGCGTGTCCGATACCGTTTCATCCGGTCAGGTTACATGGAGCCGGTTTTTCTTTCAGACCGTGATCCTGATTCCCTTTGTGATCAGATACGGCGGGCTTGGTGTCGGTCGCAAGATCTGGGGACACGCAGCACGCGGATTCCTGATCGGTTTCGCCACACTGATGTTTTTCACCTCACTCCGGGTTCTGCCGCTGGCCGATGCCATCGCCATCTTTTTTGTGGAGCCGTTCATCCTCACGTTGCTGTCGGTGTTGTTACTGGGCGAACGTGTGGGCTGGCGACGGATTGTCGCCATCAGCGTGGGGTTCTGTGGCGCCATGATTATTGTCCGCCCCAGTTACGATGTGTTCGGCGTGAGCGCCCTGTTACCCATGGGCGCGGCCCTGTCGTTCGCTTTGTATATGGTGTTGACCCGTTGGCTGGCAGGCACAGCAAGCGCCGTCGCCATGCAGTTCTATACCGGGCTGTTTGGTATGATGACGCTGTCCGCCGCGTTGCTGTTCGGTGGTTCCAGTGGCTGGGACGTGTTGACTGTATCCTGGCCAGAACCGCAGGAATGGGCGCTGCTGGCGGGCCTGGGCGCTATTGGGACCTTCGGTCACTTAATGATAATTCTGGCGGTACGGCGCGTGGGCGCGGGCCTCGTCGCACCCTTTCAGTATATGGAAATTATAAGTGCCACCATTCTCGGGTATATCTTCTTTGCCGACTTCCCGGACACAATCACCTGGATTGGTATCGTCATTATTGTGGCATCCGGCCTTTACGTGTTTTACCGTGAACGCCTGCAGGCCATGGACGAGGATTCCAGGCCTCTGGAGCCAAGAGCCTGATTCTTCACCCGGATTCGGCGGTGGTACACCACGTGCAACATGCCACGTATCAAGTTGTAACGTGGTTAATTTTTCGCTGGAAATCAGTGTGCCCATAACCATATTATGAGGAAGCCCTTGGGGGGGTGGTAAAAAAACAATAAACAGGTTTCAGGCATGGCAAAAAAATCACTTTTTGGCCGTTTGGCCAGCGCGTTCAAAGACGACGAAGAAGAATCCGCCGACGATATCGATAAAGATGTAGAAGCCGCCGTGATGGCGACCATGGCGGCCGAGACAGATATGCTCGACGGTGACGCCGTGCTGATGTCCGGTTCCGGCGACATGGGTG
>JAJFID010000061.1 GCA_021775325.1 Rhodospirillales bacterium | reverse complement strand
CGATCTCTCCGGTTTCCTTGCCCAGGCGGTTAAACGGCTCGAACAAAACATCAAGTTGTTCCGCAGCGATGCCGTCACCGGTGTCCGTCACCAATACCCTGACCCGGTTGTCGGGCATGCTCGTGCATTCAAGTGTAATCTGACCACCATCCCGATTGTATTTCACAGCGTTGGACAACAGATTGAGCAGTACCTGCTTGAGACGGGTATAATCAGCGATGACTGAGGTTGCATTTTTCAGATCAGCGCTCACGCGCAAGCCATTTTGCGTGGCTAACTTGTGCGTTAACTCCAGGCACTCTCCACAGACATTGGCGAGTTCAACCTCTTCAAGCGACAGAGAAATGTTGCCCGACTCAATCCTGGCCAGATCAAGTACTTGATCAATCAGCTCGAGCAGATGATTCCCTCCTTTCATGATTTGCGCGACGTGGCTTTTCTGTTTATCTGTCAGCGGGTTACCAGGATCAAATTCCAGGATTTGCGCAAACCCGAGGATGGCATTCATGGGTGTTCGCAATTCATGACTCATGGATGCCAGAAATTCGGATTTGGCATTGTTAGCAGTTTCAGCCCGTTGCTGATTTTCCACAAGCTCGCGTTCAAATCGTTTGCGTTCGGAAATATCGCGGATGATGCCGATAATCCGGCTGTTTCCACCAACGTGCATGGAGTCCAGGTTCAGTTCCATGGGAAACTGAGACCCATCTTTGCGACGCCCGTTTAGTTCGCGTAACTTTTCTGTCGTGCCTGTGACATCGGTGGGGTGAAACAAGGTTCCTTCGCCCTGACCCGCGTCTTTATCCACTGGTATGAGCATTGAAATGTTTCTGCCGATTGCTTCTTCGACCGTGTAACCGAACATTCTGGCGGATGCCTGGTTAAAGGTTTCGATGATACCGGATGGATCTGTTGTAATTATGCCTTCAGCCGTGTTGGTAACGATACTGTCCACGTATTCGTATGAAGTTGTGGTTTGCTGTAGTGTCTCGAGCATTCTGTTGAAATTGTTGCTCAGGTCAAATATCTCGGCTGGCCCGGACGGCACCACCCGTTGGTCCAAATCCTCGGTACCGCCAATATTCTCCGCGACGGCAGACAATCGGGATACATCGCGTCTGGTAATAAATGCAGTCAGGGATATGGCGGCACCAAGGACCAACAACGCGACAACTATCCCACCGATCAGGAAGTTCAGCATCCACTGTTGGCTGGCAAGCGCGTCGTCGCGTGAATGCAGGGTCTTAATAGCGATGCCTGGCAGTTTCTCTAATTTATTGGTGACTACCAGCCAGTTTTCGGACTCACTGTCTGAATAAAACAAATCAGCAGTTACTATGTCTGTGTTTGAAGAGTAGATGACCCGGCCTGATGCGTCGACAAGTACTGTATCGCCATACTGGACGCCAACGTCAAAGAGTTCTGGAAGGTCTTCGTTGTTGAGCCATGTGACGATTGAACCTTCAGCATTTCCGAGGTAACGAATTGGCTCTACAGCAACAAACCCGTTTGGCGTGAGACCTGACCAAGCCACACCACTCGCCGATACTGTTTCATGCCATACGTCAGCACTTGTATGATTTTTATGTTCGGGCATGTTGCTGACTATCAGGCGGCCCTTGTAATCTGTCATTTCGACTCTGGCATGAGGAAAGCCAGCCAGACGCAATGACTGAAAGAATGTGGGCAGGTACTCCTGTCGACCCTCCACGTCGATGAGACTGTTTACCAGTAAACCATTTTCAGCCAGATTCCTTGTTTGAGAAAGGATGTTTTCCAACCGTGCCTGAATAACAGTTGTTGTTTGCTTGCTCTGCCTCTCAAGAACATCGTTGGCCGTTTTTTCAGCAATTTCTTTCGTTATCTCCAGACCAACAAACCCCATTGCCATCATAACAATGGTGGCAACAGGCAGCACCCGTAAAAGGAGATACCCAAATAGGGAAGGTGGCCGATGGATAGGACGCTGATCCATCAAAATTTATTTCATATCCACAGGGCGGATGACGCCACTATCGTCAAATCGTGTCATGATGAAGTTGTCTGAATTCAAGGCATCATGCCGGTCAGGCGTGAAAGGTGGGTTGTAGTCCTTTATCAGACCAGCGTACATATCGAGGTTTTCAAGCGCATCGCGTACTTTGCTGCGCTCCGTTGTGTCTGCCCTTGTTATGGCGCGCGCGAGCATATGAATGAGGTCGTAGGCGTGCGCTGCACCCACCGGTGACTGGACGTCTTCCGGTCGCTTGGTATCAGGGAACTGTTGTTGGTATGCAGCAAAAAACTTCTGGGCGCGATCCGGGATTGGTGGACTGAGGAAAGAGAATGTCTGCAAAAACGAGAAGTCTATTTCCCTAAGATTATCTTTGTTATCAGCAAAAAAGTCACCGCCACTTATACCCCAGTGTGAGATAATCGGGAGTCGCATCTCCTTCTGGCGTGACACCATGGAACTGACAGCAATGCCACCTTCCCTGGGGTTGGCAACCAGGATGATGGCTTCTGCCCCCTGTTCGTGCAGGCGTTCGATTTCATTCGACAGGTTTTCAACACCCCAGTTGAACCACTCCAGCCCCACCGGTTCCATTCCCAGTTCTGACAGCGCAGCCCGGACAGCCGCATCGTTGGAGCGACCCCAGCCGGTCCGTTCGAACAACAGTCCCAGCTTTTCGTATCCTGATTCAATGGCATAATTTGCCATAAAACCGCCCGCGAAGGCGTCACGCACGGAAACCCGGAAAACGTAATTTGGCGTGAACCCGTTATCAACAATCGGTGTGCCGGCGGCCCAGGGGCCAAGATAGATCATCTGATTATCATGAATTTCGGGTAATTCATGCAGGGCCACAGGGGTGTGAACGCCGCCCAGTACCGCCACCACATTCTCCATGCTGGCAAATTCCAGAATATTGTCTTTCCCCCTGGCCGGGTTGCCGCGGTGATCGCGAACGACAAGTTCCAGCATTCGCCCCAGCACGCCGCCGTTATCGTTAATTTCCTGGATAGCGACCATGGCGCCACGCCGGATGGACTCGCCACCCTCGGCCGTTCCTGATGACATGTCGGCATCCATGCCGACAATGATGGGTGCGGATTGTTGTGCCCGGACATCAGGCGTATGAATTGCACTAATCCCCATGATCAGAGTCACGAGAAACAGAGTTTTCAATATAAATCGCATCAGGGGGCTCCTGTTTTGGCCAAAAAACAAACCCGTAACAGTCGCCAAAACTGTCATGGTAACGACGCATGCTCCCCACTCATGCAATATGTGAATGCATCTACCTGTATTCAAGCAATATGTCAGTGCAAATGAGACGCGAGTGGTGAGTCACTGACGCACTGCTTGAAACGCGTAAACCGGACATATGACCAGCGTGTCACGGCGGCTGACTCAGAGTTTGACAAGGGGTGCAAGGAGTTCAGGGATGATAGTCGGTGAGATTGATGGAAGAGACAGCTCCTATGATCGCGGCAGTGCTCTCGGCGCGTCCGACCTTGCCGATGTGGTCGTCTCGCGTCGCAGCAGCCGAACAAGTCCGTGTTTGGTCCTGTGAAACGGAAATGTTTGCACAGTCCATTGATCTGAATACAGTGTGTATCGTCATTGATGGGACCACACTATCGTCCCCGGAAAAGGCGGGCAGCTTTGTCCAGATTTTCGTTCCTGTCTGTCAAAGGCATACCGACCTTGTTCTGGAGTTCTGCGAAACCGCTTAACTTCAAGCCGCGCCTTGTCACCGTGCTCTTTCTGACGGGTGGGTTGATTATATTTGGACTAGGAGAGGCTCTTCTCATTGCGGCGAGCACGGGTGTCAGCCCGTGGACAGTCCTTGCTCAGGGCATTAGCAACGTGACCGGCTGGACCATCGGGCTGTCGACATTTGTCGTCAGTGTAAGCGTTCTGGTGTTCTGGTTACCGCTCAGGCAATCGCCCGGTATCGGCACAATCCTGAATGCCATCATTATTGCGCTCATACTGGAGTATGTGCTGCCGCACATCCCGACACCCGATTCGGAGTATTTGCGGGTTGTTCAGGCTCTCATGGGTGTCCTGGTTACAGGGATCGGGGGTGGAATCTACCTGATCTCAAATCTTGGACCCGGCCCGCGAGACGGTTTGATGACCGGGTTGCAGCAGGTCAGTAACCTGCCCATTGCCTGGGTGCGCGTGGCTATTGAAATAACGGTGGTTATAGCCGGGTGGTCGCTGGGCGGGGTCGTGGGCCTCGGTACCCTGTTGTTCGCTTTCCTGATCGGCCCTGCTGTTGCCATCACCCTTTTCACGCTGAACAGGGTATTTGGCGAACAGACGTAACCGAATAACTATGACTGGTATTGAAGATGCTGAATGGCTGTTGATATGACCGAAAGCGCGTCTATGGCACCATTCTCCTGACCCTTTTCGAAGTCTATATCGGATTGCGCCATCTGATTTGTAACATGGGCAAAACAGATCACCGGATTTTCGGTGGCTGTGGCAAAAGCGTACAGGGCGGCGGCTTCCATTTCCACGGCCAGCAGGCCGCGTTGCCGGGCGTCGGCAATGGCTGTTTCCGTTTCCCGGTAGGGCGCGTCTGTTGTCCATACAGGGCCTGTGCGAACGGGGCAATCGTCGGGCCATTGCGCTTCAGACAGGGTCGATAGCAGGTCCGCATCAGCCGCCGCATACTCGGCGGGCGGCAGGTAATGATAGCTGGTTCCCTCATCCCGCAACGCGCGGTCGATCAGGACAAAACACGGTGTCTCGAGAGATGGCCATATCTGGCCAGACGATGTCATGCTCAGCAACAGTTTGCAGCCCGAAACGAATAACTGTTCCGCCAGCAGTACGGCGAACGATGCGCCGACAGCCTGAGCAATGATGCCCACAGTCACGCCATCCAGAGTGAATTGATACAGGTCCGTGTGATAACACGCCCAGCCGGACGAAAGCTCCGTTCGCCCCTGTTCCCTGAGCCATTTCAGAATATCGCCATCCGGGTCAAGCAGCACCACGTCGGGAACCGGGCCGGTGTCCCTGACCAGCTGACGGCGCGCTTCGCGGATCAGGTTTTCCGGCCTGAACACTGAGGGGTGGTCGTATGACTTGGCATTCAGAATGGGTGGCTTATCGTTCACAAAAAAGCTCCGACTGGCATGAAGAATTACGATTCCAGCAGGATAGGACGATAACAGCCGTTGAGAAACCGCCAAGGGGAGGAGTACACCTTCGTTAATTCAGGGAGGCATCGGAGATATGCGGCGGTCAACCGTTTCGGCAAGGTTTGATATTTATGCCTGATGGTACGTGTCAGTAACTTTAGTCAGTGGAGGCGGGAAATGTGACGATGAAGGTGGTGCCTTCATCGACAGTGCTTTCCAAACGGATGTTGCCGTTGTTTCGGTCTAACATGTCTTTGCACAGAGGAAGTCCCAAACCGGTTCCTTTTTCGCCGACTGTACCCAATGTGGACGTTTTGGTGTCCAGAGAGAATATGTCCGCCATTCTGTCTGCAGAAATACCAACCCCCGTGTCGGCAACGACAATCTGCACCTGATCCTCAGAGATACGCGATGAAACGGTGACGGTCCCGTGTGCATTGGTGAACTTGATAGCGTTTGTAAGCAGATTGCGAATGATTGCCTGGGCCATGTCCCGGTCTGCATAGATGGCCGTCCCGCCATTCTGACAGGCAATGGAAATCATTTTGTCTCTCGCGACAGGATCAAGAACGCCCACGCATGTATGAACCAGCTCATCGACGTCGATGTGTTTCGGGTTCACGGAGCCACCGTCCATTTGCAGGCGCGACCAGTCGAGCAGGTTGTGCAACAGTTCAAAAAACCGTTCGCCAGCGTCATTGACGTCTCTGGCGTATTCCACCAGCTTTTCCTTGCTGAAGCTGTCCGCCATTTGGCTCATCATGGTTGTCATGCCAAGCAGGGAGGTAAACGGACTCTTGAGGTCGTGGGCAATTATGGAAAAGAACCTGTTTTTGACATCGACCTCATACCGCAGATCTTCGTGACTCTCCCGGAGGGCGATTTCGGATAGCTTTCGTGCAGTTGTATTCAGATGAGACACCACAAACCGTTCTCCCGACGTGTCGCCATGCAGCGGGGTTATCCGCATGGTAAACCACCGGTCTTCGCTTGGACTGTGACAGGGGTACTCGCAACTAAATGAAGGTTTGCGCCCCTCAATCACATCGGTGATGCCGTCGAAGGTGTGTTGGATCGCCGGATCGAGAGACTCGCCCGCAGGACGGCAGGCTTGAAGGTAGTTGATGTCTGACAAGGTCTTGGCTGGCACACCGCCATTGTCGGTGGAGAATTCCCGCCACGCCCGATTGACCCACTCGATACGCCCATTCTTGTCGATGATGACGATTTGTTCCGACAGGGAGTCCAGGATGGAAGGGAACAATTCCGGCGTAATTGTGGTCCTGCCGACGTCGTTAGGCATTATCCGTACTCTCTAAGGCGACAATCCAGCGAACTGCTACTTCAAACATTTCGCATCGTGATCGCCATCAAACTCCATCCCCCGTTTTCAAATGGGTATGGCCCCCGGAAAATTCAATCACTTCGTGCGGGCATGTTGACAGGGGGCAGTAATGACTGTATTTAACAATAACGTTAAATAAAGAATCAACCGATTTCGACAGGGTCGTATCAATGAATACTACTGCTACGGGAACCGATGCTCTGTCCGCCGCGTTTGGTGCGTTGGCGGATCCCACACGACGCGCGATCCTGTCACGCCTAGCGGATGAAGACGCCACTGTCAGCCAGCTTGCGGGGCCGTTCGATATATCCCTTCCCGCCATATCCCGACACTTGAAAGTACTGGAAACGGCGGGACTAATTGAACGGTCCGTCGATGCCCAGTGGCGCCGGTGTTCGCTGGTGTCCAGCGGCCTGAAACCGGTGGCAGACTGGATCGAGACTTACCGTCAGTTCTGGGAAAACCAGTTTGATGCCCTGGACGACTATCTGAAACAAGCGGAACCAGCCAGAGAGGAAAATAGCCATGAGTCAGACAGCGGTGAAGACCATGAGTAACACAGCGCCGGGGTTAACGCTGACCCGGCATTTCGGTGCAGACCGGTCGCGGGTGTTTGATGCCCTGACCAGGGCCGGGCAACTGGCCCAGTGGTTCGGACCGGAAGGGTGCTCCTGCCCGGATGCCAGTTCAGATGTCCGTGTCGGTGGAACCTACCGCATTCCTATCGTGGGTACGGACTGCGAAACCCATATCGTAACGGGTGAGTATCTGGAACTGCGTGCGCCGGAGCATATTTCAATGACGTGGTCATGGGTCCAGGATGATGGCAACCCCGGGCAGCGTATGGTGGTCACGATCTCGCTGGTTGAAAAAGATGGCGGGACTGATCTGACGCTCTATCAGACCAACTTCATTGATGACGACGCGCGGGATAAACATTCCTTTGGCTGGAGCAGCAGCTTCAATTGTCTGGAAGCGCTTTTGGCCTGATCCCGATGCATTCCTCAGTGTCCATAGGCGTGCAGGCAAAGGCAAGCTTTCCCAATCACATGGAACGTGCTTTGTATACCGGAGAAAGATCACGATCTCCGGGAAGCACGTTTCATGACTGCAAAAAATCCATACGAGCAGGGTCTGGACCGAAATGACGCCAACTTTTCGCCCCTGACACCGCTGACTCTCATTCGCCGTTCGGCCCGTACCTACCCTGACCAGGTTGCCCAGATTCACGGCTCCGTTCGTTATACATGGGCAGAAACCTATGCCCGTTGTTGCAGGCTGGCTTCGGCACTGACACAACGCGGCATTGGTCTCGGCGATACGGTCGCGATCATGGCACCCAACGTGCCGGCCATATTCGAAGCCCATTTCGGTGTGCCCATGGCAGGTGCCGTGTTGAACGCCCTGAACACCCGGCTGGATGCAAAAGCTCTCGCCTTCATTCTGGATCATGCCGGGGCCAGGGTGCTGATTACAGACCGTGAGTTCTCCGCCGTGATTCGTGCAGCGCTGGAGATCGCCAGTGTATCACCCCTTATCATTGATATCGATGACCCTGAGTTTAGTGGTGGCGAGATGGTGGGAGAGATGGATTACGAGGCGTTTCTCGCCACCGGTGATCCGGATTATGACTGGCAGATGCCAGGCGATGAGTGGCAGGCCATAAGCCTCAACTACACGTCAGGGACGACGGGTGATCCCAAAGGTGTTGTCTATCATCACCGGGGTGCGCATCTGCTGGCAACCGGTAACGCACTGGCCTGGAACATGGCCCATCATCCGGTCTATCTGTGGACGCTGCCCATGTTTCACTGCAATGGCTGGTGCTTTCCATGGACGCTGGCCGCCGTGGCCGGAACCAGCGTGTGTTTGCG
>JAJFID010000007.1 GCA_021775325.1 Rhodospirillales bacterium | reverse complement strand
CTGGCCAGCACGCGCAGGCAGCCGCGCCAGCCGATCTGGAACGAGGTCTGCGACACCCGTCCCATGCCACCCAGTTCACAGGATACCAGCGGGGTGTTCAGATCGTAGGCCGCCGCGTCGATATCGCCGCTGTAACCGTCGATAGGACAGACGATTGTAAACGGCGCATCAAAGGTTTCCGACAACGCAAGGTTCGTGGCATTCAGTTCGGCATTCTGGCCGCGAATATGAAAGGCACAGTTGACGTATTCCGTTGCCGTGCCGCCCGAATGAAAATCCATCATGGTATGGGCCAGGGGGATCAGATGGCTGCGCACAAACCCGGCAATGGTGGCCGTCGGACCGCCATCCTCGCGGCCCGGGAAAGACCGGTTCATGTTGCCCTGGTCCAGCGGCGAAACCCGCGAGCGGTCCAGCACCGCAGGCGTATTCAGGGCCGGCAGCATGATGATCCGCCCGTTGACCTGATCCGGTTGCAACTGCTGCATCAGCCGATGCACGATCACCTGCCCCTCGTATTCGTCGCCGTGGTTTCCGGCGCTGAGCAGTACCGTGGGGCCGTCACCGCCGCTGATGGTGCCGATGGGCACGCGGATGGCGCCAAAGGCGTTTTCGTTGTCGGAATGGGAAACATCGATAAAGCCGCTGTTTTTGCCCGGTGCATCCAGCGCGAAATCACAATGGGCGTTGCCAAAACCTAACATCTGTTTATCTCCGTTTTTCGATTCCACAGGTGTGTATCTGTTGCCATCCACAAGGTCCCTGAAGCCAGCCCGTCCGTTTCCGGTTGGAAGCCGATTAATGCCAGTGTGCGCCAAAACTCAGGGTTGATCCAATTCTATCGCCTTGCTGCGTTTGTTTCTGAACGTTCCAGACAGGACGAAAGCGCGTCCCGAACGGACTGGGTTGATGAAAAAAATAATTCTTCCCTCCAGGGCGCAGAATGCGTTTGTGGGGCGTGGCGTAATTGTTCAATCATACGGGCTGTGTTGCGGTAGGATGTTCATCTGGAACGTTTGTGGGCCTGAGGTTGATCGATATGGCGGATAGTCAGAAAAAGACGGCCCGGGGTTCACGCAAGAGCGGGCATCGGCGGGACCGGCATTCGGGTGAAGCCGCCCCGGCCCGCACCCTGGCCAGGGCCGTCTGGCCCGGTGTTACGGGCGGTAAACTGAAACCCCTGAGCGATTTGGAGGTCGAACGCATCCACCGGGCGGCGTTGCGGCTGCTGGAAGATGTGGGCATGTCGGATGCTCCTGATTTTCTGCGTGACCGGATTGTGGAGCATGGCGGTTATATGACGGCCGACAATCGTCTGGCGTTCCCCCGAGCGCTGGTGGAGGACGCCCTTGCCGGATTCCGTCGCGATGTTGTGTTGCATGGTCAGACCGCAGGCCACGAACTGGAGCTGACGCCCAACCGCGTCCATATGGGCACAGGCGGTGCCGCGCCTTTCATGATTGATCTGGAGACCGGCCAGTATCGCGAGTCCACGCTGAAAGACCTGTACGATGCCGCGCGGATCGCGGATGCGCTGGAGAACATTCATTTTTTCAGCCGTCCCGTGACGGCACGCGATATGCAAACCGCCCGTGATCTGGACGTCAACACGGCGTATGCGTGCCTCGCCGGCACATCCAAACACGTGTTCACCAGCATCAGTGATCCTGAAAACGTGGCCCTGATCGCCGACATGTGTAGCCACATCGCAGGAAGTACCGAAAAATTCACCCATGAGCCGTTTCTGTCTTTGAACACGAACGTCGTTGTGCCGCCCATGCGGTTTGATGGTCACACGGCTGCGGTGATTGAACAGGCCGCATTGTCCGGCATTCCCGTCTTCATGAACACATTTGGACAGGTGGGCGCGTCGTCTCCGGCGTCATTGGCCGGAGCGGTGATGCAGTGTGTGGCCGAGACCCTTGCCGGTATGGTTTATGGCTGGCTGGTCAATCCCCGGTGCCCGATGATTTTTGGTCCGCGGCCCATGGTAACAGACCTGAGGACCGGTGCCATGAGCGGCGGTGGTGGTGAACAGGCCATTGCCGCCGCCGGTGCAATCCAGATGGCCAATTACTACAAACTGCCAAATTCCTGCATCGCCGGTGCCACGGATGCCAAGATCCCTGATGCGCAAAGCGGTTATGAAAAGGCAACCACCCTGACACTGGCGGCACACGCAGGCTGTAACCTGATCACCCAGGCCAGCGGAATGCAGGCCAGCCTCATGGGTTGTGCCTTCGAAAGTTATGTCATTGATGATGACATGCTGGGCGGAATCCTGCGCTCCGTCCGGGGACTGGAAGCCGACGAGGACAGCATGGTGGAAGACGTCATTGCCCACGCCGTCCGCGGCGAAGGTCATTTTCTGGGCGAAGCCGATACCTTTGCGCGCATGGAAACGGGTTTCCAGTACCCGCGCATCGCCGACCGTACCTCACCCGAAGACTGGGAAGCTGCCGGGTCAGTCGATATTCGCGACCGGGCCCGGGACCGGGCGCGGGACATCCTGGACACCCATTACCCCGGGCATATGAGCCCTGATGTGGACCATACGTTGAGAACCCGGTTTGAGATACACCTGCCCCCCGGACGTCATGTCGCCCCGGAAAGGAAACACGCCATGAAAATCGCCGTCATCGGAGCCGGGGCCATGGGTTCCATCTATGCCGGATTGATGGCTGACGCAGGTCATGACGTGTGGGCCATTGATCTGTGGGAAGACCACGTGGCGGCCATGAAGACGTCCGGCCTGCACGTGGAAGGGGCCAGCGGTGATCGCATCGTGACGTCCATTCATGCGTCCACTGACCTGTCGGATGCGGGGGCTTGTGATTTGTACATCATCGCCACCAAGGCGTCCGGTGTGGAGGGCGCAGCCAAGGCCATATCCGGCGTTGCGGGACCGGACTCCCTGATCCTGACCATCCAGAACGGCCTTGGTGCGGGCGAACGCATTGCCGAACACATGCCCGTGGACAACGTCATTCTGGGCGTGGCAGAGGGGTTTGGCGCGGGCATGAAGGGGCCGGGCCACGTCTATCATAATTCCATGAAAATGATCCGCATGGGCGAGATGAATGGTGGCCTGACGGACCGGCTGGAAAACCTGGCGAAGGTCTGGCAACACGCCGGATTCGACGTTCAGGCTTTTGCCGACATCGACCAGTTAATCTGGGAAAAATTCCTGTGCAACGTCGCCCTGGCCGGACCGTGCACGGTGTATGACCGAACCTTGGGCGAGATGCAGGATGATCCTGCCGCGTGGCACATCGTGCTGTCCTGTCTGCAGGAGGCTTACCAGATCGGTTGCGCCAGACACATAAACTTTTCCTTCGACGATCCAGACGAATATTTAACCGCCTTCGTCAATCGCATGCCGGACGCCAAACCGTCCATGTTACAGGACCATCTCGCGGGCCGCGTGTCAGAGATCGACGCCATCAATGGCATGGTACCGGTACTGGGACGCGAGCTGGGCATTGCCACACCATACAATGATGTCGTCGTTGCTGCGGTGCGGGCGCGCGAAGCAACCTTTGGCAAACAACGGGAAACATCATAGACGTGGCGGCATACGATTACATTATTGCGGGTGGCGGGTCTGCCGGGTGTGTGCTTGCGGCGCGGTTGGCGGAAGACCCTGATGTCTCGGTTTGTGTGGTCGAAGCGGGTGGAAACGGTCGTGACCTTTTCATCCGCATGCCCGCGGGTAACGGGTTTGTGTTTGGTAATCCGAAGCTGGACTGGGGTTATCAAACTGTTCCGCAACAACAGATGAACGGACGGCGAATCTACTATGCCCGCGGCAAGGCACTGGGCGGAACTTCAATTGTGAACGGCATGATCTACATGCGCGGCGTTCCGGCAGACTATGATGGCTGGCGACAGATGGGGCTGACCGGTTGGGGATACGCTGATCTGTTGCCGTATTTCCGGCGGGCCGAAGGCGCCCGTGACCGACGAGCCCCATATCACGGCGTGAACGGTCCGTTGAAAACAGAGCCTGCATACAACTTCGGGACGCTGGATCGTGCCTTTATCGATGCGGCGGTCGCTGCCGGACACAAACACCTTGATGATTTCAACGGTGTTGAGCGTACTGGCGTGGCGAGAATCGATAGCACTGTACACAAAGGCATACGGCAGTCCTCCGCCATTGCCTATCTGAAAAACCCGCCAACCAACCTGACGGTCCTGACCAGACGTCATATCGCCCGAGTGATGTTTGATGGCACGCGGGCTATCGGTATTGAGACTGTTGGCGGCGAGACCATACGGGCCGAGAGAGAGGTCATTCTGTGTCAGGGCACGTTTGGTACACCGCAAACCCTGATGCTTTCCGGGATCGGCCCGGCGGATCATTTGATCTCACACGGTATCACACCTGTGATCGATCTGCCCGGCGTCGGTGAATATCTGGTCGATCATCCTGATGTGTCGATCCAGTACGGATCTGACCGGATGGACTTGAGTCACGCCCGCCACCAGCGTCTCGACAAGGCGGCGGCGCTGATGGCGCAGTGGCTTCTTTCAGGCAAGGGGCCCGGAAGCGGGTCGATGTTCTCAACCGTTCTGTTCCATGCATTCGACGATCCGGATATGCCTGAGCTCGAAGTATTTATGACCCCCATGGTGATTGATGAGAATTTGGGTAACGGGAGAGATGAAACAGCACCGTTGATGCATCGCCTGGGCAGAAAGTTGCTCGTACGCGGTCGTAAAGTCGCGCGCCCGGGCGTTCAGATTGATATCAATCAGGAGCGTCCTAAATCGCGGGGTACCGTACGGTTGGCCAGCGCCGACCCATGCCAGCATCCGCTGATCGATCCGAATTATTTCGCCGACCCCCGCGATATGGACGAACTTGTACGCGGCGTGAAGGTTATGCGAGACGTCATGGCGCAACCTCAGATCGCCCAATACGTTACCGGCGAGATGGGTGCGTGGCGAAACGTTCGAACCAACGATGAAATCACAGAAGCCATCCGTCAGACAGCCTATACCGGACACCACCCGTGCTCGACCGCGCGGATGGGTGGCGATAGTGATATCGGCGCAGTTCTGGATGCAGCGTTGAAGGTCCGGGGTATAGACGGGCTCAGAGTGTGTGATGCGGCCGCCTTGCCGACACAGATCACCGGCAATCTGTATGCAACCGTTGTGGCCATGGCCGAAAAAGCATCTGACGTGATTTTGGGTCGTGATCCATTGCCGACCGAAGACCCGCGTGAGATGCTGGCATGAATGAGCCAGACAACCGCCAGATAACCAGAAGAGGAAGACCACATGAAGACCTATCAGTACTTCGCTGGTAATACGTGGCATGACCCGGCGTCGGGCGCGTATTTTGAAAGCGAGAACCCGGCAATTGGCGAAAACTGGGCTCGGGTGCCGGATTGCAACACCACAGACGTAGACCGTGCCGTACAGGCGGCGAAATCGGCATATTATGACGGGCCCTGGGGTCGCATGCATCCCGCCGAACGTGGCCGCCTTATGCGCCGGATCGGCGATACGATCTCAAAACATGCCGTCCGTTTGGGCAAGGTCGAAACCCGCGACAACGGCAAGCTTAACAAGAATATCACACCGTCCATCATGCCCGGTGCCTGGCAGGTTGACAGTTTTCATTACTACGCCGGCATGTGTGACAAATTCGAGGGACGCGTGATCCCCGCCGAAGCCCCGGATATTCATAACTACCTGAAATGGGAACCCTTCGGTGTGGTAGGTATGGTGTTGCCGTGGAACTCCCCCATCGGCACCCTGATCTGGAAGCTGGCTCCGGCGCTGGCTGCGGGCAATGCTGTGGTAATGAAACCGTCCGAACATTCCTCCTGTTCCACGCTGGAACTCATGGACGTGCTGCTTGAGGCTGATTTACCACCGGGGGTGCTCAATGTCGTCACCGGGTTTGGGCCGGCCACGGGCCAGCCGCTGATAGAGCATACGGATGTACGTATGGTGTCGTTCACCGGTGGCACCGCAGGCGGGCGGGCCGCCGCGTCCATCGCGGCTGGTCAGATCAAACCCATTGTCATGGAACTCGGCGGTAAATCACCACAGTTGGTGCTTCAGGATGCAGATGTCGCGCTTGCTGTGAACGGCGTAGCCGCCGGAATCTTTCCGGCAACGGGACAGAGTTGCATTTCCGGGTCTCGCGTCATTGTTCATCGCAATCTGGTCGACGAGTTTTCCGAGCGCCTGGTCGAAGTCTCATCCAGGGCCGTAATCGGTGATCCAACAGACCCGAAAACCCATATCGGTCCCATCGCCAACCGGCAACATTACGATAAGGTCCTGAACGACATCCAGGCCGCGGTCGATGCCGGGCACCGGTTGTTGCTAGACGGGCGGACCGCATGCCGTGAAAAAGGATACTACATCGGCCCGACAATTTTCGCTGATGTCACCAATGACGCGAAGCTGGCACAGGAAGAAATCTTCGGTCCTGTGGTCGCTGTCCTGCCGTTTGATGACGAGGACGACGCCGTTCGCATGGCCAATGATTCAGATTACGGCCTGGCAGCAGGTATCTGGACCGAGGATGTGGCCAAGGCCATGCGTATGGCCGACCGCATCGAAGCCGGGACTGTCTATATCAACAATTATTTTAATGCGGCGACTCAATCACCGGTTGGCGGTTACAAACAATCAGGTTATGGCCGCGAAAACGGCTGGGAGGGTATGCGCTGTTTCATGCAGACAAAATCTGTGTGGCTGTCGACCGCGCCCGAGCAACCGGACCCGTTTGCAGGTTAGCAACAGGTCGAACAAGACTCAGACGCGCCAAAGACTGCCAGCAGGATTATCCTCGCTGACGCCCCATCCCTGCCTTGTACATGAACATCTGTAAAAGATGTACGGCGCACGCGCCTGCAGACGATTACCAACGTCCTTCCGATATTTCCATGGAATTCAATTGATTACAGAAATTAATTAATTACTTCTTCTGTAAGTTGTACAACCTGTAGTATAACAGAATGATTAACCCAACCTACGGCACAAGTGGTCGGTGTCACGCAACGAAATCAGGGGAACTGGCGAATGAACGATCTTCCAACTCACACCACCGCAAGCAAACGACATGTTGTGTTCATTGACCCCTTGCAGGGTCGCACCGACAGGACAACCATCGAGATCGAAATTCCCGGACGTGACCGATATACGGGCAGTCCGGTGGGCATCAAGGATCCCATCGCCCTTCAATACATCGCTGCCTATCTTGAGGACCACGGATACGACACCACAGTGATACTCAAGGCACTCATGAATGATCAGGAAATCATCCAGCACATCGAAGCGGTGGAGGATCACCTCGCCGGGATCTGTCTGTCCCTGCATTCTACCTATATCGTACCGGGGGCGCTTGAACTGGCCCGCAAACTCAAGGCGCGTTTTCCACGTACACCTATCATCGTTGGTGGCTACCACCCCACCGGTGATCCGGATGTAGTCAAGGAAGACTGTATTGATTTTGCAATAATCGGCGAAGGCGAAGCGTCCTGCCACGAGATACTGGAAGCGGTAGAACGTGGCACTGCCGTGGAAGACAGCAGGACCATCCAGGGCCTCGCGTTCAGTGACGCAACGGGAGAACCGGTCTGCACCCCGGCGCGCGAACGTCTGAATTTTGCATCCATGCCGTGGCCAAAACGGGAAGCAGAGATTCTTGAATTGTGCCGTCCGGGCCCGCTGTCCTATCCGCCGGTTGGTCGCGTGGCACAGGTATCCTACTCACGAGGGTGCCCTTATGGATGCACGTTCTGCGCCTCTGTCGGCATGTGGAACCGGAAGGTGCAGTACCGGGACGCCGAAGACATGGCCAACGAAATGCGTCACCTGATTACCGACTATGGTATCAACAATTTCTTCTTCTGCGACCTGTCCTTCAACGGCAAGCGCAGCCGACTGCTCGAGTTGTGTGATGCGGTCGAAGCCGTCCATCAGGAACTGGATGTGGATTTTGGCTCACACGTTATGTGCACCAGTACCGTCATAGACGAAATAATCCTTTCACGTATGCGTGCGGGTCGGTTCCTGAAGATCGACTACGGCATTGAAGACGTTCTGGAGGGCACTATCGATCGCATCAAATCCTTTCAGCGCATTGATCGAATCCGCAGCACACTTGATGCCACCAATGAGCATGGCATCCTGATCCGTGGTCTTATGATGATCGGGTACCCTTGGGAAACCGAGGATACCGTACGTGAGCGTGAAGAACTGATAGACCAGTTCCCTGTCGATCAGTTGCGCGTCTGCTTCTACACGCCCTACAAGGGCACACCCATGTACGAAACCGTGAAGGACCGGATTATCGTCGACATGGCCGGTTTCACGACAGACCAGCCCGCCATCCGCTGTGACGGCATCGACAGTCCGGCATTGATGGACAGCATCCCCCGCCTGCTCAAGCGCCTGTACAACTCCGAAAAATACGAGGTCCACATCGAGAGCAAAAGTCTGGCTTACCCGGACCTGAACAATTCCTACTGGCACTATTTTGAATATCTGCACAACAAGGGTCTGATGACAGACAAGACGTGGAAACGCCTGAGCACCCTGACCGCCGAACGCCACAGTTATATTTATGCCGGTGCGGCTTTGCCCAACTCAGAATTGAGGATGATGCCCGGCTGATTACAGATCAGCGTCAGTTTGAATTTGCCCGTGAAGCAACCTGCGATTTTGCCCATGCCACAAACATGCCTGTTTCCGCGCTCACCGGCCTGTTCACAGGGACCAGCAGGTAGTAGCCGAAGCCGGTCTTCAAAACCTCACCGGGCAGCGGGCAGACAAGTGTGCCGTCCTCCAGGTACTGGTCCACCAGATGACGCCAGCCCAGCGCGAGTCCCTGACCG
>JAJFID010000060.1 GCA_021775325.1 Rhodospirillales bacterium | reverse complement strand
ATATCAATAATCACACTGCCCGCGCCCATGGAGGCGACCATGTCCGATGTGACCAGTTTGGGTGCGGGGCGACCGGGAATCAGCGCCGTTGTGATTACAACGTCCTGTTTCTTGATATGTTCGGCAACCACGGCCTTCTGTTTTTCGAAGTACTCAGGTGGCATCTCCTTCGCATAACCGCCCTCGGTCTGGGCGTCTTTTTCCATGTCAGGATCAACTTCCAGGAACTTGCCGCCCAGGCTTTCAACCTGTTCCTTGGTGGCTGGCCGCACATCGGTGGCTGTTACAACGGCACCAAGACGCTTTGCGGTGGCTATGGCCTGCAGACCCGCAACGCCCACGCCCATGACAAACACCTTGGCCGGCGCAACAGTTCCTGCCGCCGTCATCATCATGGGAAAAGCACGTCCGAATTCGTAGGCACCATCAATAACGGCCCGATACCCGGCCAGGTTCGACTGGGAAGACAGGATGTCCATGCTCTGGGCACGGGTGATACGGGGCATCAGTTCCATGGCAAAGGCCGTTATACCCGCCTTGGCGTATGCTGCCACACTGGCTCCATTACTCAGGGCTGACATATGCGCCAGAACCACGGTTCCCTTGCTCAGCTTTGACAGCTCGTTACCCGCCCCTGATACAGTCGGTGCCTGTACTTTCAGGACCACATCTGCACCCTTGACTGTCGACGCGTAGTCCTTGGCCAGACTGGCACCAGCATCGTTGAATGCCTGATCGGTGAAGTTGGCGTTGGTACCCGCACCTGATTCAATAACGACATTGAATCCAAGGGCAGTTAGTTTTCCTACCACGTCCGGTGAACCCGCAACGCGAGTTTCCCCAGGCAGGCTTTCCTTTGGAATAGCAATTTTCATGCTGCTCAACCTGTATTTACCTAAAATTACGTCTTGGAAATATCCTGAAAATCGAGATATGGACGCGCTGGTTTAATGTTTCAGGGCTGCCGCCCCATATGCAGCGCCTATATGCACCATAGCTCAGGGCATCACAAGCAAAACAACTTATTTATGTAAAATAAAATATATCACATAATAAATATGTATTAATTAGTTTTGATCTTGGTGAAGTATGGTTATTGTCCTAGAAATTTAACACAGCTATCATTCACAGTGATGCGAATGAAATAACCTTCGCCTGACATAAGGGATGGTACAGTTTTGGAAGCACAAGACCTGTTAAGCTTGGCACGAGACCGCTCCGACGAGGGGAGAAAGTCTCTGAGCACTGCGGTGGCTGATCTTTTCTCTGACCAAGAAAACGATATGTCTGATCGCGAGCGCCAGTTGCTGTATCAGATTCTGCGGCAGCTTGTGCATGACTGCGAAATCTCGGTTCGCAAACTGCTTGGTGAAAAACTGGCCGGCCGTGCCGACGTGCCGCGGGAACTGGCCATGAGCCTTGCCAGAGACGATGCCGAGGTCGCTTTTCCTATTTTGAAAAACTGTGGTGTGCTTAAAGACGAGGACCTCATTGAGGTAATCCAGACCCGGTCCGTACACCACCAACTGGCCGTCGCCATTCGGTTCAGTGTGAGCGAAGATGTGTCTGACTCACTGGTTGAGACCGGACACCATGAAGTCATCACAAGATTACTGAGTAATGCCAACGCCAAGATTTCAGAAAGAACCATGGATTATCTTGTCGCGGAAAGCGAACGGGTAGACATGTTTCACGAACCGATCCTGCATCGCGATGATTTAAGCCCTGCGTTAGCCCAGAAAATGTTTACCTGGGTATCTGCTGCGCTCCGCGAACACATTCTGAAGAACTTTGATGTCGATGAAGTTCTGATCGATGACACGCTTGAACAATCCGCCTTCGAACTGTTCAGCAGTGGTCACGTCAGCCGAGACACCAATACAGGGCGAATGCTGGCGGAAGCACTGGACAAAGCCGGTGAAGCGACGCCGTCCCTGATGATCCAGGCGTTGGAATGCGGTGAAGTCCCGCTGTTCGTGTCCATGCTTCAGCAGATGACCGGCCTTCGCGAAACTCTGATAACGCGTTTCATCATGGAGACTGGCGGCGAAGGCCTTGTTGTAACCTGCCGATCATTGGGTGTGGGAAAAGCAGACTTCGTACAGTTGTTTACCCTGTGCCGGAAACTCAGGCCTTTGGCGGGAGAAAATTTCGGTGACGAGGTCCGGAACGTCCTCGCCATGTACAACAACGTCACACGCGAAACCGCAAATCAGGTCGTCGCCCGCTGGGGTCGCGATACAAATTACTTGCAGGCGATCAGAGAAATTGAACTGGCAAGTTAGTGGTCTGTACCACTGAAAGCCAAACCATGCCGAAACCCGGGCTCGGCGTCGGAATGGCGTTAATGTCCGCGACCCTGTTCGGACTCATAACGACGATTGCAAAACTATCCTATGACGAGGGCACCAACGCGGTCACTGCCGCAGCCGTACGCGGCATTTTCGCCGTTGGGATGGGTGTTTTTCTGTGTGTGGTGTTGCGCAAGGACTGGCGCATCCCGCGTGCAGGATGGTCCGCAACCGCATGGCTGGCTTTGGGGCAGGCAGGCATGAGCGTTTGCTATCTTGGTTCAGTCCAGTATCTGCCTGTGAGTCTCGGTGCAATTCTGTTCTACACCTACCCGATAGGCGTTCTGATTTCGGAGGCCACCCTGGCGCGTGAACTTCCGGGACCTGTAAGAATCTCTGCGTTTGTTGCAGCGTTTGCCGGTCTGGTTCTTGCGCTTACACCGTCACTGGATGGCATTGACTGGCGAGGACTGGTGTTCGTCGGGCTCGCTGTGATCAGCGCTGGCTCCATGTTCTTTTCCGCACAACGCGCACGCCGACACACAAACGAAATGGCTTTGATGTTGTGGGCCAATGTTGCCGGGTTGCCTGTTGTTTTCATTGCCATGCCATTCATGGGTGGATTCCAGGCACCGGATAGTGCGACCGGGTGGCTGTGCCTTGGGTTGATTTCAGTCTTTTTCGCCATGGCGTTTATAAGTTACACAACAAGCCTGCATCACATTACCCCAACACGTGCAGCAATGTTCTTCAACGTGGAGCCGTTGGTATCCATCGTATCAGCGGTTATTTTGCTCGGCGAAATGCTGACGTATGTGCAGGTTTCCGGTGCCGCCCTGGTACTTGCCGCGTTAACGGTCTCAGCATGGCGAACCGATATCAAGGCCAAGCGCGCTTGAACGGCGTTCACGCCCCGGCGTTATGAGCCACCGGTGTAACAAATTCTTTAGCAACAAAATCGAAATCACCAAGGTCGGAAATCTGCAATCCAAGATAGATGGGGACAGCGTCGCCACGGTAAATATTCACTTTGGCATTGTAGACGTTGCGTAAACGACCGTGTTTATCCGCCAACTGGAAGCGGCTGACGCCAAACGTCTCGTCGTCCATGCGTTCGCCGGTCAAATAACATTTGATGTCATCGATATCATCACCGGAAAGCACCAGCCCTTCGAGACCTGACAGAGTTTCCTGCGCTTTATCGATAAACTGCAACGTATCAATCTTTATGACCATACCGTGCTCCCAGTCGGGCATGGGAACCCAGAAATCGCCCACCAGAATCTGGCCCGGCAGGGCGCGGTCGATCATGCGGGCCAGTTCAATGGTAACGTCGCCCACAATGTAACTATAGATTGTCGGATTCAGGCCTTCTGATTGATAGAACTCATAGTGACCGCCTACGTGAAAACACCCCCGCAGGTGCGGCGTCGTATTGGATGCCGATTTGCTTCTGGCAATGGCATTGTCTGCCAGCACCAGGTGCATGAAGTGGTACAGATTTACGTTGGCCTGGATACTCCGGTCCCTATTCCAGATGTAAAAACCGTCACCGGTTGTCGACCGAGCAAAACTGATCTCGATGTCGTTATTGAGCATCTTGGAGTAAGCGGAGTTAACGGAGAACGCCAGACTGTTGAGTTGCGTCACCTGATCGAGCGCGGACAGCAACGAGAACCCGACGATATCAAACAGGGCGACGGCGCGATCTTCCACGTATGAGATGCTGTAGCGTTTTACCAGTGTTTCGATCATGCTGAGTGGCACGTCGACGCCGGGCTCGAACGGCAGTTCAATGCGTTTCGTGTCGCGTTCCAGCAATTTGCACAGATGGTCGCATTCGCCCTCGTCTACCTGCTTGGGACCGGATATGACGTCTTCCAGCACATTCTGTGAGCGCTCGGACCGCTGATCCATGCCGTACATCATGTCCTGCGGATCATCTGCCTCTTCGCGACGGCGTGCCGAGAATTCGCTGAGCGTGTAATGGGGGATTACCAACACGTCAATCGCGCGTTCGTGCGGCACCCACACCAGTACCAGATTGCGACCAAGACCCCACAGACCGTGAAGCTTGCGGTCAAGGTACTCGACGTGAGCCGTATCCACCTCGGTCTTTGAGAACTGTGAAACCAGTTCCGGAAACTTGGTAAAATCGATTTGATAAGCCATCAGCGCATTCAATATTCGCGATTTTCGCAGTAATTACCGAATGGTAGCGGATTCACGATTTGACGCAAGGTCTACCCGATATCCGGAAAATCCAACCCGAACTGATCAAGGGTCATTTGTTGTCTGTTCTGAAGTACGGCTTCATCAAAGTCGTCAATCAGTCCATGGAACATTTGATGCCAGTTAATCTCGGCCTTCAGATGCGTAAACACACTTCCCAGTCCAATCGCCGCGCGATCCATCAGCACGAACTCGCGTGGTGGCGTTACACCACCCATACGTCGTAACTGCGCGTGAACTTCGGCCGCTGTGCGGGCACCATAAATCAGGCCCTCTTCGCCATGAATAAGCTGAATTTTGTCTTCCATCAGGGGCCCGTACAGGAATGCCGCCCACTGATTAAGCACGGCGATCATTTCTCTGCTCAGATTTGTGAACCCCCAGGTTTCGTAGGCATGAACAGCCAGATCTTCGTCACCATCACGGAGTGCACGGTACAAATTGATCACCGCACCCACAAACGACGGCGGGAATACGCGTATACACCCGAAATCCAACAAATTGATGCTGTGATCGTCGCGTACTGAATAGTTCCCCAGATGAGGATCACCGTGGATGATGCCAAAATTGTAGAATGGGCGGTACCATGCATGAAACATATTGCGGGCAATTGTATTGCGCACCTCAATCGGCGCAGATGCGAACTCCAGCAATGGACGACCATCAAGCCACGACATTGTTAGCAGACGCGATGTACACAACTCATCCACGGCTTCGGGCACGTGTACCTTGTCTTCTGATCCTAACATGTGCCTGTAAAGATTCATGTGCCGGACCTCACGTTCATAATCCAGTTCCTCTCGCAGGCGTGCAGAAAGTTCTGCATGTATTTCACTGGGATCAATGGCCGGGTCGTAACGCCGATACATGGAGAACACCATCTTCAACTGCTTCAGGTCGGCCTCTACTGCAGATGACATTTCCGGATACTGCAGTTTACACGCCAGCGGCCTGCCGTCCGGCAAACTCGCCCGGTGGACCTGGCCAAGCGATGCCGCAGCCGCAGCGCTTCTGTCGAATGCGGCAAAGTTATCCATCCACGTCCGGCCAAGCTCTCCGACCATCCGCCGGCGGACAAATGGCCACCCCATGGATGGTGCATTGGATTGCAACTGAATGAGTTCGCGGGAATATTCTTCGGGAAGGAGGTCGGGCACGGTACTGAGTATCTGTGCAACCTTCATGAGTGGTCCTTTCAGACCACCAAGTGCTTCGCGCAAATCTGTGGCGTTTATGGTTTCCCCGATTGAGACGCCGAGAATTTTTTTACCTGCGACCTTTGCTGCAACCCCGCCCACAGCGCGCCCGACCCGCGCGTAGCGTTTCATTCGTCCGCCGAGGGAGTCCTTTTCGTCGCTCATGAAGTCGTCCTTGGTATGACTTAATCCATGCTCTCCAGGTCGTCGACCATCCGCGAGATTACGTTGAGTCCCCTGCCCCAGAACTCGGGGTCACTGGCGTCCAATCCAAATGGTGCCAGCAATTCCTTGTGTCGCAGCGTACCGCCTGCTTTCAGCATATCCAGATACTTGGCCTGGAACCCGGGATGCCCACCATCAAAAACATCGTACAGTGAATTCACCAGACAGTCTCCGAATGCATAAGCATAAACATAAAAAGGTGAATGGATGAAGTGCGGGATATAGGCCCAGAAATGACGGTAATCTTCGTCAAAGCGCAGGGCAGGCCCCAGGCTCTCGGTCTGGATCTGCATCCAGATATCGCCAAGCCGTTCAGCGGTTAACTCTCCGCCCCGTCGTTCGTCATGGACCAGTCGTTCAAACTCATGGAATGCGATCTGGCGCACCACGGTATTCATCATATCCTCGACTTTGCCCGCAATCATAATCCGCCGCAGGTTGGCGTCCGCTTCGTGTCCCAGCATGGATTGAAACGTCAGCATCTCGCCAAACACAGATGCCGTTTCCGCCAGGGTCAACGGCGTATCAGACATGAGCGCACCCTGTGGCGCACTGAGAACCTGATGAACGCCATGCCCCAATTCATGGGCCAGCGTCATGACATCCCGGGATTTACCGTGAAAATTCATCAAAATATATGGATGTACCGACGGCACAGTCGGATGGGAAAAGGCACCCGAGTCCTTGCCCGGTCGCGGTGGGGCATCGATCCAGCGTTTATCGAAGAACTGGCCCGCAATCTCCGCCAGTTTTGGCTCGAAAGCACCATAGGCATCCAAAACCGTGGAACGGGCGTCTGACCAAGAATAACTGCGGTCGGCCTGATCCGGCAGTGGTGCATTGCGATCCCAGTAATCCAGTTGATCGACGCCAAACCACTTGGCCTTTAGTGCATAGTACCGATGGCTCAACTGCGGATAGGCACTCTTGACGGCGGACACCAGTGCCTCCACCACGTCGTCTTCCACCTGATTTTCCAGATTACGGCTCGACATGGGTCGTTCATAGCGTCGCCACCGGTCCTCGATTTCCTTATCCTTGGCAAGCGTATTGGTAATCAGAGAAAACAGGCGTACATGCGTACTTAAGTGTCCTCCCAGTGCCTTGGCAGCCGATTTACGTACAGCACCATCCGTGTCAGAGAGTTTGTTCAGCGTATCGCTTTAGGTCAGCTTGTCACCATCCAGGTCGATCCGCATATCGGCCAGAGTCTCGTCAAACAGGCGAGACCAGGATGAGCGTCCCGTAACCGACTTCTGGTGCAACAGTTGCTCCATATCATCCGCCAGTTCATGATCCCGAAAAGCCCGGACGTCGCGCAGCCACGAACCGTAAAATTCGACGGAATTGTCCGCAACGAGCGTTGAGAAAGCCGAATCATCCAGCCTGTTTATTTCCAGTGTGAAAAACAGGGTATGTGCCGATATGTCAGTAACGCGTTCATGTACGCCCTGATAGAACTTTGCGGTTTCCGGATTGCTGACGTCAGCCGCGTAAAGCAGTTGTGCGTAACTGCCGACCTTATGCATGTCCTGAACCAGATTTTCATACTCTGAAATGGCGCGCGCAAATTCAGCGGCCTCCAGTTCACTGACGCGGCCCTGATATGTTTTCTCAAACAAAACGGCAGCTTCATAGGATTGGGTCAGGTCGTGTTCGATTTCTGTTGCATCGGGCCCACTGTAGAAGTCACTTAAGTCCCATGACGGTAGATCGTTTTGTCCTGCACCCATGATGATGTGTTCCTGCCGCATTGTGATGTTTCTTCATGGGCTATAGATTACGATTTGCCGTCGGGCAACCGAATTGCGCGTGATGTGAACGCGCCTGAGTAAGGAAATTGGGTTCTATGGAACTGGATACCTGGAACAATCTGGCCGTCATGTTTTTCGACCAGGCCGCTCAACACAAAGACAAACCATTTCTCTGGAGCAAGCACGATGGGCGCTATCAGTCCATTTCGTGGAACGACGCCGCAAACAAGGCCAGTGCAATAGCAAATGGGTTGCTGGCGCATGGCATCGAGGCCGGTGATCGTGTCATGCTGGTCTCGGAAAATCGCCCTGAGTGGCCGATTACGGAAATCGCCGTGTTATCCATCGGTGCCATTCTGGTGCCCGCGTACACCACAAATACTGTTGCGGATCATCAACACATACTTGTGGACAGCGGTGCCAAAGCCGCCGTGGTTTCGACAGATCGGCTGGCTCAGCCTTTGCTGCTGGCGGCAGAAAAAGCCGAAACCCTGAAATTTGTGTGTCATCTGGAACCTGTTTCATCAGGCAACAGTCTTCTTATTGCGCTGAAATCGCTGATTGCGGACGGTGAGCAGAGCAACACTGATATTCCCGCTTCGGCCAGCCAATGGGAACGGGACCGGGCCGCGTGCATTATTTACACCTCAGGCACAGGTGGCCTGCCAAAAGGCGTTGTCCTTCATCACGGGGCCATTCTGCACAATTGTGTCGCGGCCAAAGATGCATTGCTGGAAATGGGGCTGGATGACGAAGTGTTTCTCTCTTTTCTGCCATTATCCCACTCCTACGAACATATGGCCGGACAATTCTTCCCCATTTGCGTCGGCGCGCAAATCTACTATGCGGAGGGCATAGAGTCGCTTGCCACCAATATGGCTGAGGCCCAGCCGACAATCATGACGGCCGTACCACGGCTGTATGAGACCATGCATCAGAAAATCACCAGAGGCGTCCAGAAACAAGGTGGCCTGAAGGAGAAACTGTTTAACACAGCATATACTTTGGGCAAAAAGCGCTACCAGAATCCGACAGGACTGTCTCTGACGGAGAAACTGACAGACCGACTCGTAGATAAACTTGTTCGTGACAAGGTGCGGGCGCGCTTTGGTGGCCGCCTGAAAGCCCTGGTATCGGGAGGGGCACCGTTAAACCCGGACATTGGTCAGTTTTTTACGGCACTGGGGCTCCGCATTCTTCAAGGTTACGGGCAAACTGAAAGCGCACCGGTGATCGCGGTCAACCGGCCAAGTGGTCCGAAAATGCACACGGTCGGTCCCATCGTCAAAAACACGGAGGTCCGGATTGCAGAGGACGGCGAAATCCTGTGCCGGGGTGACCTGGTCATGCAGGCCTACTGGAACAATGAAACGGCGACGCAGGAAGCTATCCGTGACGGTTGGCTGCATACCGGCGATATCGGGGAATTCGATGCGGACGGACATCTGCTGATTACCGACAGGAAGAAAGATATCATCGTAAACTCGGGCGGCGACAACATCGCGCCGCAACGCATTGAGGGTATGTTGTGTCTCGAGCCGGAAATTGCGCAAGCCATGGTCTACGGTGACAAACGCCCCAATCTGGTGGCGTTGATTGTGCCCGACGAAACATGGGTTCAGGACTGGAAAAAATCATCAAACAGGACAGAATCTCTTGCCGACCTGAAGACCGATCCGGATTTTACAACCGCCATCAAGGCCGTTTTGGACCGGGTCAATGGACCGCTCTCCAATATTGAAAAAGTACGCCGATACATTCTTGCAGACGAGCCGTTTTCGATCGACAACAGCGAAATGACGCCGACCATGAAAATCAGACGCCACGTCCTTAAACAACGGTACGGCGAAGGACTGGAAGCGCTCTATCGCTAGTTCCGCATTGTGTGGTGCACGTTGAATGTTCTCAAATGCTCCTGTAGTGTCGCCCGTCTTTGTCACAGTTATCTGGGTTTCGCGATCATCATGAATACACAGGTTCGCCCCATACATATTGGCGACTTCGCACCGACAATTCGTTTGCCTAACCAACGCGGCAAAAATACGTGGGCGTACGATCCACACATTGGCGGACGCCCCTTGGTAATTCTCATGCTCCCCGATGTTGCGTCACAATCGGCCGAGGCGGCATTGACAGAATTGCGTAATTGTTACCCGGCGTTTCAAGACATCGGTGCCGAAATACTTGCTGTCACCAACCTTGATCCCGGCGGAAACGCAAAACTTGCAGCGGACAATGATCTGCCATTCATCGTGATCTCGGATCTCACCGGGCATTATGTAGCATCCTACGGTCTGCCGGGCGACGCAGATACAGTGGCGTGCGCTGTGATGGACAGAAACAGCCGGTTGTTGAAATTGCTGCACGGCCTGCCCGCCACGTCACTTGCCGAACAGTCTCTTGAACTTTGCCGAGAACCGATCTTTGCAGATACCTGTGACCAGGCAATGTCACCGGCACCGATTTTGATGGTGCCGCGCGTGTTTGAACCTGATTTTTGCATCGAACTGATCAAGTTCTGGGAGCAGGGACACAAGGAGTCAGACCAGATTACGCGACGCCTCGGCGGGACCGATGGCAGCGCGCCGTCTGATCTGGGCAATGAGCAAATGAAGCGTCGAACCGACGTTCTTGTTCCCGAAGGCGATCACCCTATCAATCTTCAGATCAGACGACGCCTGAGCATGCGGGTGATGCCGGAACTGGAGAAAGCCTTCAATCACAAGGCTTCGCGTTATGAACTGGCCCGGGTTGGATGTTATGAAAGTGCCAACAAGGGATTTTTCAGGGTACATCGCGACCTGTACCCCGGTGATACACAAACACCGCGACGTTTTGCCATGAGTTTCAATCTCAACGATGGTTTTGAAGGTGGCGGCATTCGATTCCCCGAATACGGCATGCAGACCTATCGACCACCGCTCGGAGGCGGGGCTGCTTTTTCCTGCCGTTTGCTCCACGAGGTCCTTCCCGTAACCAAGGGCAAACGGTTCGCGTTGCTTCTGTTCTTTAACTGAATTGGTACCGGATCACCGCGCTCGGCGGCGTAAATTTGCAATCGCCACGCCGGACAGGATGATCGCCAACGCGACCAGCGACTGTGTGGCCACCTGTTCATCCAGAAACAGGTACCCCCATGCCACCCCCATACAGGGAATGATGTAGTTAATCACCGAAAAGAATGTCGTGCCTCTTGCGGCGATAAGGCCGAAGTACAGAATGCTGGCCAGAGCCGTCGGCACGATTCCCAAATAAAGGCCGGCGACCATCTGACTGGTATCTGGTTGCAGCGTCCACGGTTGATCCAGAATAAGTGAAAACGGCAGAATTTGAACCGTAGCACACAGCGTCATGGCCGTACCGGCGACAACCGGATCCACACCGTCGGGTAACCGCTTGGTCAGTACAGTTGCAATACCGTAGGACGTCGCGGCCCCGGCGACAGCAAGCTGGTAGATCGCGCCGCCCGAAAAATCATGCAGGGCGTCGGGTCCAAACAGGATCAGAATACCGCCAAAGCCAATGATCAGGCCGACAAGCCGAGTCGCCGTAATCTTGTCAGTGCTGGTAAAAAAGTGTGCCAGCAACAGAGTCACCAGCGGCATGACAGCCAGAAGTATGACAGCCTGTCCGCTGCTGATGCCCACTTCCCCCCAACTGATCAGGAAAAATGGGACACAATTACCGGTAAATCCGATGAGCGCGTAGGGTACCCAGTTGATTCCCCAGGGCGGAAGTTTCTTTCCCTGGATAAGCAAAAAACCGTATAGAACAAACGCCGCAATCATCAGACGCAGCGCCACCAGTGTCAGTGGCGGGATCGCGTGAACCGTGAATTTGATGACGGTAAAGGAAGAACTCCACATACAGGCAAGAAGAATGAGTGTTCCAACTGCCCGGCTAGTGGTCATGAGACGCCATAGTAGTCCGTATACCACTGGACGAATTTGGTCACACCGTCGACCATGGAGGTTTGGGGATTGAAACCAAAATCGCGTCTGGTGTCCTCAATATCCGCGTAGGTCTCGCGAACGTCACCAGGCTGCATGGGCTGAAAATCGATTTCGGCCTTTTTACCGAGTGTGTTTTCCACGGCCGCAACGAAATCCATCAAGGCTTCTGACTTGTTGTTACCAATATTATAAACGCGGTGCGGTATGTGATTGTCCACCTCGTCCGCAGGTTTGTCCAAACAACCAATCACCCCGGCAACAATATCGTCAATAAACGTGAAATCCCGGCGCATATCGCCATTGTTAAAGACCGGTATGGGTTCGCCCGCGAGTATTTTCCGCACGAAAATAAATGCCGCCATATCGGGGCGTCCCCACGGGCCATAAACCGTAAAGAACCTCAGGCCCGTCAACGGCAGAGAAAACATGCGGGCGTAACTTTCGCTGATCATTTCCATGGATTTCTTGGTCGCGGCGTACAGCGAAACCGGATGATCGACTCGGTCTTTGATGCTAAACGGCAGTTTTGTATTGGCACCGTAAACGGACGATGACGACGCATAGACAAAGTGCTTCAGTTCAGGAAGGTTGCGGCTGGCTTCAACCAAGACCACGTGGCCATTCAGGTTACTGTGCATATAGGCGTATGGGTTAATGAGCGAATACCGGACGCCCGCCTGAGCTGCCAGGTGAACGACACGGTTGATATCCTGACGCGCGGAAATCATGGCGTCGACAGCATCCTTGTCGGCAATATCGGCCCGGAAAAGCTCGAAGTTCGGGTTTTCGGCAAGGATGGCAAGACGGGCTTCCTTTAATGACACGTCATAATAGTCGTTGACGTTGTCGATCCCCACCACCTTGTCACCACGAGCCAGCAATGCCCGCGAGGTGTGGAAGCCTATAAATCCCGCTGCGCCTGTTACAAGAACCGTCATGCCTCGCCTATATCTCTGTCACTAGGTCTCTGGTCGCCAAACTGCACTCCCTATATCGGAAGCGGTGGATCAAATCACTCATTTTCCGCCATATCACAGAACAAACCACAGAAGTGCCGGCAAGGTAACAAATGATAGTGCCGTCGAGATCAAAATCATCCCGGCGACTTCTTCGGGCTCCTGATCATATTTGGCTGCAAACAGATAGTTATAGACGGCAACCGGCATCGCCGCTTCCATGATCAGAACACCCCGTTCAGCACCTTCAAATCCAAATATCCAGGCGACAGCGACGCCGACCACAAACCCCATGAGCAGCCGCAACACTGAAAGCGCGCTTGCCAGTTTCAATCTGGAAACTTTCAGGCTGGCCAGTGACACGCCGAGCATGATGAGCATCAGTGGTATTGTGAATCCGGCAAGCAAACCGACGGTGTTGGCAATCCAGCGCGGCACTTCAACGTCCGTCACCATAACCGTCACGGCGGCGGCAACCGCATAGATAAACGGCAGTTTCAATACCCGGCCAATGGAGAAAGCGCCCGCCGAAAAAGAAACGCCAAGAGTGAACAGCATGATCACATCGACCGAGAAATAGGTGATCGCCAGCGCCAGGCCCTCCTGTCCAAAAGCGAACAGGCAAAGTGGCAGACCCATATTACCCATATTGGCCCACACCATGGGCGGAAGATACGGACGCATGCGAAGACCCGAAAACTTCAGAATTGGTGCCGCAACCACCGCAAACATGATGACCGTCGCCGCCGTTGCCAGGGCCATCCTTGAAAATGATTTCGGATCAATCTCGACTTCTGTCAGCGTGGCGAAAACCAGAGCCGGGGTTCCGATGTAGGTAACCAGACGCGTGACCTGCTCAATGTCGAAGCTGTAACCGCACTTGGCCCAGATAAAACCGATCAGGGCACAGATTGCGACAGGCGACACAATAGTCAGGAGTTCGTAGATCACGTAACTGGCTCCAGAATTTGACGATTGCGATTGCGAAACGCATCGCTTGAGTAAAGAGCAAGAGCTATCCAGATCAGCGAAAAGCTGGCCAGATGCCAGTTTGTAAACGGCTCCTCAAAAACAAACACCGCCAGAATGAAATGCCCTGTCGGTGTAATGTATTGAAAAAACCCCAGCACAGAAAGCGGCAGTCGACGTGCCGCTTCCGTAAACAGTGCCAGCGGCAAAGCAGTAACGACCCCACTCGCCATGACAAGAAAGAACAGGTTCAAATCACTGAAATCAACCACCGGGCCCATGTCGAGACTGCCGCTATCGCCCAACCACAACCATGCCAGAAACACGAGCGCGACGGGTGCAACGATAAGCGTTTCCGAAAACAGCCCTGAAATGGTGTCCACCGGGGACTTCTTGCGGACCAGCCCGTAGACGGCAAACGTCACCGCAAGCGAGATAGATACCCACGGGAAAATCCCCAGACCCAGTACCATGACGGCAACACCGGCTGTCGCTACCAAAATCGCCAGTCGCTGCATGCCGCGCAGTGGTTCCCGTAACACAACAACGCCCAGCAATATGTTCAATAGCGGGTTGATGTAATAACCGAGACTGGATTGCAGAACGTACCCGTTTGTTATCGCCCAGATAAATATCAGCCAGTTTACCGACAACAATACCGTGGCAAGCAACGTAGCGCGCCTGGCCCGCCTGTCAGAAAACACGCGGGTGATCCTTCGGGCCCAACCCAAAACCAACACGACTGGCAATAACGACAGCAGAACCCAGATGGTTCGGTATGCCAGTATTTCGACGGCTGGAACCGACGCCAGTGCTGCAAAATACAGCGGGAAAGCACCCCACAGGGTAAACGCGGCAATTGCAAAAACGCCGCCACCGGTGCGGGCATCAGGATTGTCGTTGCTCATGCAACCGTGTCCTACGCCGAATATTCATCTTGTTCAATGTGGTGTTTTGCTTGTGATCGATTACTCAACCCAGGCAATACGAAGGATATTGGTCGCCCCGGGTGTTCCAAACGGCACGCCTGCCGTAATGATCAAACGATCCCCGGCAGAGGCAAACTCTTCATCCGAGGCAATCTTGATGGATTTGGTGACC
>JAJFID010000059.1 GCA_021775325.1 Rhodospirillales bacterium | reverse complement strand
AGCAGGCATCTGGCGTTCAACCTGTCTGATGGTCGCCACCATTTTTCCGAAATTGATCCGTGGAAAAAGAAAAAGGCTCCTGAGTTTCAGGAGCCTTCGCGCGTTTTCGATGCGCTTTTTCTGAAAAATCAGGTGTGGATGTTGACCACGCCTCTGGCTTCCAGTTCCTTGCGGTGTTCCAGAACGCCGTCCAGCCAGTCCGGGTCCATTTCGGGAACGGATGACAGCAGCAGGTCCGTGTAATCGTGATGAGGTGGTGTTAGAATCTCATCGCGTGGCCCCTGCTCGACGACCTTGCCCTGATACATGACGACGATCTCGTCGGAAATTGCTTTCACCGTTGCCAGATCATGAGTGATGAACAGGTAGGAAACGCCCAGTTCGTTCTGCAGATCCTGCAGTAGCTTCAGAATGCCTTTGGCGACCAGTTGGTCCAGCGCCGACGTAACCTCGTCACAGATGATGAGTTCCGGCTCGGCCGCCAGCGCCCGGGCGATGCAGACACGCTGTTTTTCACCACCGGAAAGCTCTGACGGGAAACGGTCGAGATATTTGTCGCTCAGTTCAATCCTGTTCAACAGTTCCTTGACCCGATTGAGTTTGGCCTCGCCCTTCAGGCCGAAGTACAACTCGAGCGGACGACCGATGACATCCTTGATCTTCTGACGTGGATTGAGCGCAACGTCCGCCATCTGGTAAATCATCTGAATCCGGCGCAACTGATCCTGCGGGCGATCCTTGAATGATGGAGCCAGAGCCTCGCCATGGAACAGGGTCTCGCCAATTTCCGGCGGTAGCAGGCCGGTAATGACACGGGCGGTCGTGGACTTGCCAGACCCGGACTCGCCCACCACAGCAACGGTGGTTCCCTTGGTAATGGCGATATTCACATCATCCAGCACACGTACGCCATTGCCGTAACTGGCAGTGACATTCTTGACCGTCAGAATTTCGCTGCCGATACCATCAATGTCGGCTTTTTCCTGGCGGACTTTCCGCACCGACAACAGTTCGCGCGTATAATCCTGCTTCGGGTTCTCGATCATCTGGCGGGTTTCTCCCGTCTCGACCTCGTTGCCGTACCGCAACACCATGATCCGGTCGGCAATCTGCGAAACGACAGCCAGATCGTGGGTAATATAAAGCGCGGCTGTATCGTGTTCGCGGATGGCATCCTTGATGGCTGCCAGCACCTCAATCTGTGTGGTGACATCCAGCGCCGTGGTCGGCTCATCAAATACAATCAGGTCAGGATCACAGGACATGGCCATAGCGACCATAGCGCGTTGCAACTGGCCACCGGAAACCTGATGAGGGAAGCGATAACCGATGTTGTCAGGGTCCGGCAAGTCAAGGCTTCGGAACAGGTCTTTGGATTTCTGTTCGGCCTGTGGGTATCCCATGACCTTGTGAACAACAGGCGTTTCCGTAAATTGCTGAACCAGTCTGTGTGCCGGGTTAAACGATGCAGCCGCGCTTTGTGCCACATAAGCCACCCGGACGCCACGCATCTTCCTGAGTTGCTCGTCCGAAGCTGACGCCATGTCGACACCATCGAAGTTAATGGAACCGCTGACGATGCGACACCCGGGGCGGGCATAACCCATGGAGGCGATGCCGATGGTGGACTTTCCGGCTCCGGACTCGCCAATCAACCCGAGCACTTCACCCCGGTTCAACGAGAGCGAAACACCATGGACAATCCCGTTCCATTGTTCTTCCTGATATCCTTCGATAACCAGGTCCTTGATAACAAGCAGTGGTTCAGACATATGTTTTTTCCCAGATCAAATTGGGGTCAAATTCTATTCAATGTCACGAATACCGGACGCCTTGTGCAGAAACCAGTCGACAATCAGGTTTACCCCAACGGTTAACAAGGCAATCGCAGCAGCCGGTATGAGTGGAATGATGATACCAAATGTAATGCCCTGTGCGTTTTCGCGCACCATACTGCCCCAGTCCGCCGTGGGCGGCTGAAGGCCCAGCCCGAGGAAACTGAGCGCGGCGATAAACAGGAAAACAAAGCAGAACCGGAGGCCAAACTCCGCCACCAGTGGTGCCAGCGTATTTGGCAGAATTTCGTGGCGCATGACCCACCAAAGTCCCTCACCACGCAGCTTGGCCACTTCAACATATTCCATGACCTCAACATCCATGGCGACGGCACGGGATATGCGGTAGACGCGGGTCGCATCCAGCAGGGCAATGACAACGATCAACACATGCACCGCCGTGCCCAGCACGGATAATACCATAAGGGCGAAAATCAATGTGGGTATAGCCATCAGGACATCGACCCCGCGGCTGATGACCTGATCCACCCAGCCTCGCAACGTCGCGGCCAGGAACCCGAGTGAAATACCGACAGCAAACGCCAGCAACGTCGTAACCAGGGCAATGCCGATGGTATTACGCGCACCATAGATAACACGCGTAAACAGGTCGCGACCGATATGATCCGTGCCGAACAAAGCAGGTGGATCATGTTCAGGGGCTTCTGAATCCCAGAACCCGCCTTCCCAGGTATCGCCGATAATTTCGGTTTCGCTGTATGGTGTAATAATCGGTGCAAACACGGCGGCAAAAATGTTCAACAGAACGATAAACATGCCGAGTTTGGCGGCGAAAGGCGCTTCTTTGAGGAGTTTCAATGCCGGGTTCATAACGAGCGCCTCACTTCGGGTGTCGGAGTTTGGGGTTGGCCAGGATCGAAAGCACGTCGGCCAAAAGATTCAGCAGGACATAGGTGGATGCAAACACAAGCACACTTGCCTGCACCACAGGCAGGTCACGTTTGGATACCGAGTCCACCAGCAACTGCCCCAGGCCGGGGTAAACAAACACCACTTCAACCACGACGACGCCAACCACCAGATACGCCAGGTTCAGGACAATGACGTTGATAACCGGCGACAACGCATTGGGGAATGCATGGAACACAATAATCCGCCACCGGCTCATACCCTTGAGGGTCGCCATTTCAATATAGGGACTTGAGATAACGCTGAGGATTGCGGCACGGGTCATGCGCATCATATGGGCGATAACCACCAACGTCAGCGTGATCGCCGGCAAGGCAACAGAGTAAAGCCGGTCCCAGAATGCCATATCCGCGCTCGCCTTGGAAAAACTGGGAAAGATATGGAACTCAACAGCAAGAAACAGGATCAGAATGTAGGCCACAAAAAATTCAGGGAAGGAGATCGTACTAAGCGTTGTCATGGAAATGGCTTTGTCGAACCAGCTCTCACGGTAAAGTGCCGCGAGGATACCCAGTGTAATAGCAATGGGGATCGCGATGATTGCCGACACTGTGGCAAGGAACAGCGTATTCGCCAGCCGAACGCCCAGCAAATCTGAAATGGGCCGTTTTGTCGCCAGTGACGTACCAAGATCACCGGACATAAGGTTTCCTATCCACTCCAGATAGCGGGTATGGGCGGGAAGATCGAGGCCCAGTTGAGCCCGGATCGCGGCCACGGTTTCAGGCGTCGCCGCCTGCCCCAGGATGGCTTCCGCCAGATCGCCC
>JAJFID010000058.1 GCA_021775325.1 Rhodospirillales bacterium | reverse complement strand
CAACGACAGGGCCCTGAATTTGTTCACGGGTCCGTCCCAGACGCCGCTCGCTGCTGCAGTTGAATAGTCACTCGGCAGCATGATTGACGACCTGATACCGACCCTCCATGTCTTTCAGATGGATGGCAACCGGGGCATTCTGGAGAACGGCATTCCATCGTTGCGTGCTTTCCCGCAACGCTGCCTCGGCATTCTTGATGTCTGTGATGTCACTGACAATGGCACCCAGCCCCCTGATGTCGCCGTTGTCATCAAATACCGGAAACTTGATTGTATGCAAAACACGAGAACCAAATGCCGTCTCGGCATGTTCTTCACGAATGACGACTTCGCCCGTTTCCAGAACTCTGAGATCGTGCTGGCGCGTACGCTCCCCCAGTTCCGGATCGTGTGCAGAATTAGGAAACTTGCCCTTCAGCCCTTCATTCGTAACATTGAACAATTCTTCGAACCGACGATTGATCTGAACGTATCGACCTTCGACGTCCTTCAGATATATCTCAACCGGCGCGTTGTCAAAAATGGCCTGCAGGCTGTTGCCACGCTCGCTGCGTTCAGCGATTTCTTTGCGGTGCTCGGCTCTTGACTTCTCTATCGCCGAGTAACTCCTGACGCAACATCCGAACAGAAACAGTCCGCAGACAATTGCTGCGGCCATGAAAGTCCTCGCAACCAATGAGGCTGGATCAACGACGCCTAAAAGTATCGCTCCGACACAGATCAGAATACCCACGCATGCCAGCAAACAGGCTATTGATTCCAGTGATTTTAACTGCGCCAATTCAGACCGACCTTACGACTTATGAGTGTCCCCCACCCAATCGCAACCCAGCTTACACAGGATCGCCGTATCAGGTACAGAGTCATATGGTGATCATGTTTTACACTGGCAAGCTCTTTGTCATAACTCTATATACTCAGGTTATGACACTTGAAACTGCCATAGCCCTCGGGGTTGCCTGTTTTGTACTGATGGTTGCGCCCGGTCCGGGCACGCTGGCCACGGTCGGGCGTGGCATGGCCCACGGAATCAGACGCACACTGGCATTCATTATGGGGATTGTGGCGGGCGATCTTGTCTATCTGGCGTTTTCGTTTGTGGGCCTGTCGGCTATCGCCAGCGCCTACGGCGAAGTGTTTACCGTTATCCGTTGGGCAGGCGCGATCTATCTCATCTATCTGGGCATCAAGGCGTGGAGCACACCACCCGTTCCGCTTGATACGACGATTGTTCCGGACTTCCACGTAGTGCGCGATTTTTTCGGTGGTCTGATGCTGACACTGGGCAACCCGAAAGTCATTCTGTTCTACACCGCATTTCTGCCCACGTTCGTGGATATGAAGAACCTGAATACATCGGGTTTCCTGATCATGGCCGCAATCGTCACGGGCGTGCTGTTTTTCACCATGCTGGGTTATGCCTGGGCCGCTGATCGGTCACGGATGCTATTCCGGTCCGCGCGTGCGGTAAAGATTTTGAACCGGACTTCGGGCGTAGTACTGGTCAGCGCCGGTACCATCGTCGCTGCCCGCCAGTAAACTCCGCGCGTTCCAGTAGCCCGATTCCGAAAACCCCGCCTCTGCGAGAAACAGCCTCATGCTGTTGAAACTGTTCTCATCATCTGTGAAAAAAAACTGATCACTGTTTGTTTGCCGTCTGCGCGCGCGACCATGTTCAATATCCAGAACCCGCATGAGTTGGCGGGCGACGGGCATGGCCGGGTCCAGCAGTTCAATGCCATCCGACAATTCATCAGCAATCTCTGTACGCAGGATCGGATAGTGCGTACATCCCAGTATGACGACATCCATATCCGAAAGCGCCGGTACCCGACATGCCGAGAGTGCTGCGCGAAGGCGCGTCCTGTCCACCGGTAATCCCCGCACCTTGTCTTCTGCCATGGGGGCCAGATCAGGGCATTCCACACGAACAACCTGACAATCAGGTGCAAAATCATTGATCAACGCATCAATATAGGCTCGCCGCACGGTGCCCTCGGTTGCCAACAGTCCAATGATACGGGACCGGGAAATCTCGCCGGCTGTCTTGACGGGGGGAACCACCCCCACAAACGGTACGGAAAAAGCCGCACGCAGATTATCGAGCACGACAGTACTCGCTGTATTACAGGCAATAACCACCGCATCGAGCGAAAATCGATCCAGCGCCTGATCGACCAGTGTATGGAGTCGATCCGTCAAAACCCTGGATTCCAGGCCACCATAAGGGAAAAAAGCACTATCCGAGATGTACGCCACCGAAATGGCATTGTTAATCTCTCTGATAGCTTTTACTACGGTCATGCCGCCGATACCGGAATCAATCACCAGGATCGATTTGTGATCATTGTCATTCATCATCGCACATACTCTCTACAGGAAAAGACTGCACCATGAATAGTTTCAAAACCATGGACGACCTGAATTTTTCGGGCAAAAGGGTACTCCTGCGTACAGACCTGAACGTGCCCATGCAGGATGGCCTCATCAGCGATACAACCCGCATTGATCGCACGGTTCCGACGATTCAGGAACTGGCAGACAATGGTGCAATTGTTGTCGTTCTGTCTCATTTTGGTCGC
>JAJFID010000057.1 GCA_021775325.1 Rhodospirillales bacterium | reverse complement strand
CCAATTCGTCGAGATAATCGGTGATCAGGCGCCCCGGCCACAGGCCGGCGGCGGTCATCGCCGCGACGCGTTCGGCGGGCAGGATCGGGTCACACCCCATGTCGTCGCTCTCGCCCTCCCTCGACTGGTTCACGCCGGCGCGCCATTCGGGCGAAATTCTGCCAGCCGCGGCGGAATTTAGGAAGGGCCTTGGCGCGTTTTCCTACGGTACCCCGGCGCCGTGGTTCCGTCCCCAATCCCTCAGCGCCTTGAGAACGGGGCCGAGAGTGCGGCCTTCTTCGGTGAGCAGGTACTCGGGGCGCGGCGGGTGCTCGGAATAGAGGCGGCTGGTGATGATGCCGTCGGCCTGCAGCGACTTCAGCCGCGCCGAAAGGGTGTTGGGGGCGATCCCCGGCAGGGTCTCCTGGAAATCCTGGAAGCGGCGCGCCCCGTGCTGGAACAGGTCGCGCAGGATGAGCAGGGTCCAGCGCTCGCCGATGACGTCGAGGGTGCGGGCGACCGGGCAGGCTTGCGCGTAGGTCTTGGCCATCGGGGCAGTTTACGGGGTTTTGAAAATTTAACAAGTTACTATCTATTTACAAGTTACTATTTTTTATGTAATTACTAGCACGCATTCACGTTTTTACGGATACGAGGAAGCACCCATGCCCGGCACCGCCCCCCTTCGAGCCATCGCCGTTCTCACCGGTGCCCTGTTCGTCATCGGCTGCGCGCCGGCGGAGAGCTTCGAGGCCTACTTCGAAGACCATGAAAGGGCGTTCGCCCTGGCCAACCCCTTCTCCACCCACCGCGTGCCGCGCGACGGCTACCGGCTCCATGCGCGCGAGTTCGGCGGCGCCAACGCCGGGAAGGGCGCCGCCATCGTCGTCATGCACGGCTTTCCCGACAGCCTGCACCTGTACGACCGCCTGGCGCCGCGCCTCGGCGCCGGACGCCGGGTCATCGCCTTCGATTTCCTGGGATGGGGCGATTCCGACAAGCCGGCGAAGCACACCTACGACAGCGCCAGCCTGCGCCGCGACCTCGAAGCGGTGATCGCGTATTTCGGGCTGAAGAGCGTCACCCTGGTCGCCCACGACTCGTCGGGGCCGCCGGCCATCGACTGGGCCCTGGACAACCCGGACCGCGTCGCCACCCTGGTCCTGCTCAACACCTACTACGGCCCCATGCCGGGCCTGAAGCCGCCGCCGGCCATCGCGCGCTTCGCCACGCCCGGGGTGCCGCGCGACCTCGCGGTGTGGGGCGCGCGGCGCAGCGACGGGCGCTGGCAGGCCGGGGTCATGGAACAGCTCGGCGAGTTCTTCACCACGCCCGAGGCGCGCGACGTCTACGTCAAGGTGTTCGCCCACCAGTCGCTGGCCATCCGGCCGGCCTTCTTCGGCCTCAATGCCGTCCTCTTCGACGAGGTGCGGAGGCGCCGCGCGGCGACGCCGCGCCTGAAGGCGTTCCCGAGGCCGGTGCGCATCGTCTTCGGCGCCGACGACCCCTACCTGAACGTCGGGGTGGCCAGGGAATTCGGCGACCTCTTTCCCAATTCCGAGGTCTTCGCCGTCGAGGCGGCTTCCCATTACGTCCAGTTGGACCAGGCCGACAAAGTGGCGAAGCTCATCCTCGCCGCGCCTTGAGGTCCCCGGCGCGCCGGGTTCGGCGCCGACGGCTTACCCGCCGGAAAGCGGCGCATTTCTCCCCCACACGGTCGAGTGCCATTCGGTGCCCTCATCGACCTTGACATCTAGTCTAACTTAAAATGTGATGTTGCCGGTTGGCGCTGGTCATTGCCGTCGGTGCTCGCGCTGATAATAAACGGCCAACATCGGGGTAATTGAATGTTCACCAGCAATCCCTTCGCCGAGCTTTCGGCGTCCATTCCACCCACCGTCATGCAGACCTACATCGTCGTCATGGCGCTCCTGGTGGCGGGTGGCGCCCTGTTCGACATGCTTGAAAAGAAGAGCGCCACGTATTTCTTCAACAACTGGCGCAATGCAAAAAGCAAGGAGACGCGGCAAGTCGGTAGCGGGGAAATGGTGTCCCTGGCGATCCACACCGCTGTCGTGGACGGCCTGACTTCCGGTGAATTCTGCGATCCGCGGCGCAGAATTTCCCACCTCCTGACCATGTACGGGTTTCTGGCCTACCTGATTACAACCGTCATCATGGTGTTCTGGTACCCAACCCCCGCCACGCCGACGCCGGCCATCCTGCCGCAATTGTGGACCCTCGGGGCCCTGTCGGTATGCCTCGGCGGTTACTGGTTCTGGTTTTTCATTCGGGTCGACGTCGCCGCCGAGGGCAATTCGCCGTTCCGCGTCGTGCGCGCCGACCTGTTCATCCTTTCGCTTCTCGCCAGCGTGACGCTCGGCCTGGTCTGGGCCTACTCGCAGGCGACGGGCAACTCGTGGACGAACGTGTTCCTCGGTTTGTACCTCATCGCCACGACGGTGCTCTTCGGGTCCGTTCCGTGGTCCAAATTCTCGCATATGTTCTTTAAGCCCGCGGCGGCCTTCCAGAAACGTGTGGAAGCAGCGAACGGTTCGAGGAGCAACTTGCCGAGCCCCGCCGACAAACCCGAAATTTTCGGCAGCGCCCGACAACAGCCCCGGCATTATTAATCGGCCCATCGTTGGTCTTCGACACGGGAGAAAACGGAACATCATGCCGACATTTGTTTATATGACCCGATGCGACGGTTGCGGACATTGCGTCGATATCTGCCCATCCGACATCATGCACATCGATACCACTTACCGCCGCGCCTACAACATCGAACCCAATTTTTGCTGGGAGTGCTACTCGTGTGTGAAAGCGTGTCCGCAGAACGCCATCGACGTTCGCGGATATGCCGACTTCGCGCCTCTTGGCCACAGTGTGCGGGTGCTCCGCGAAGAGGAGAAGGGCACCATCTCCTGGAAGCTCAAGTTCAGGGACGGCCGCGAGAAGAACTTCGTTTCCCCGATCCGGACCACGCCATGGGGATCGATCAAATCACCGTCTGATTACGAGGCGCCGACCGAGGATGCCTTGCGGACCCAGGAACTTGCGCACGAACCGGAAGCACTCAACATCGACAGGTTGCCCACGTTGACTCCGGATAGCCTCAATCAAGGAGCGGTGTAATGGGCCTGTTCACAGGCAGAAAAACGGTTTTTGTGGAATCGGATGTCCTCGTCATCGGCGGCGGCATGGCTGGCTGCGGGGCCACGTACGAATCCAGGTACTGGGGGCGCGACCTAAAGGTTGTCTGCGTCGAGAAGGCGAACATCGAGCGCAGCGGCGCCGTCGCCCAAGGCCTCTATGCGATCAACTGCTACATGGGCATGCAGTGGGGCGAGAACCAGCCCGAGGACCATGTCCGCTACGCCCGCAACGACCTCATGGGTCTGGTGCGGGAGGATCTGGGCTACGATGTCGCGCGCCATGTCGACTCCTCGGTGCACAAGTTCGAGGAGTGGGGCCTCCCAATGATGAAGGACAAGGAAACCGGGCGGTACCAGCGCGAGGGCAAATGGCAGATCATGATCCACGGCGAAAGCTACAAGCCGATCGTCGCCGAGGCCGCCCGCAAGGCCGCCACCAAGGTCTACAACCGGGTCATGGTGACCCACCTGCTGATGGACAAGACGCGGCCCAACAGGGTCGCCGGTGCCGTCGGTTTCAACGTCCGCAGCGGGGATTTCTACGTCTTCCAGGCCAAGGCGGTCGTCGTCGCCGCCGGTGGGGCGTCTAACATCTTCAAGCCCCACTCGGTCGGAGAGGGCATGGGGCGGACCTGGTATGCCCCGTGGAGCAGCGCGTCGGCCTACGCGCTGCCGATCCGAGTCGGCGCCAAGATGACGCAGATGGAGAACCGCATCGTCCTCACCAGATTCAAGGACGGCTATGGTCCGGTCGGCGCCTACTTCCTGCATCTCAAGACGAACACCGAAAACGCCTATGGGGAAGATTACGAGTCCACCTGGTACGACTCGATCAAGGAATTGGTCGGGGATTACGTGGATCATCAGCCGGTGCCGACCTGCCTCAGGAACCACGCCTTTCTACAGGAGGTCAAGGCCGGCAGAGGCCCCATCCGCATGCACACGAAGGAGGCCTTCAAGGATCCGCACAAGGAGCAGGTCGGCTGGGAGAACTTCCTGGGCATGACGATCGGCCAAGCGGTGGTCTGGGCGTCGCAGAACATCGATCCCAAGGAAATCAATCCCGAGCTGGTCATGTCCGAGCCTTACGTCATGGGCTCCCACGCCACCTGTTCCGGCGCGTGGGCGAGCGGTCCGGAGGACTATGCGCCCGACGAATACCAATGGGGATACAACCGGATGATGACCGTCGAGGGGCTCTTCGGCGCCGGCGACACCATCGGCGGCACCGCCCACAAGTTCTCGTCGGGATCCTTCACGGAGGGCCGCATTGCCGGCAAGGCGGCGGTTAGGTACGTCGACGATCTGGGTAACGATCAACCGCGGGTCCGCGAGTCGGAATACGAAGATCTCATGCAGGTAATCTTCCAACCCTTGGAGAATTACGCGGTCGGCCGCAATGAGATCGTCTCGGGAACCGTATCGCCAAGCTATCTTTTGCCGATGCATGGCCTTCAGCGTCTCGAGAAGATCATGGACGAATATGTCGGCGGTATCAGCGCCCACTATACGACCAACGAACCGTTGCTCACCCGCGGGCTGGAGTTGCTGGACATGCTGAAGGAAGACCTCGACCATCTTGGGGCCGAGGACCTTCATCAGCTGCAGCGGGCGTGGGAGCTTCAGCACCGCGTCTTGGCCTCGGAGTGCGTGACGCATCACACGAATTTCCGGAAGGAAACGCGGTGGCCGGGCTATTACTATCGGGCCGATCACCGCAAGCTGGACGATACCGATTGGCATTGCTTCACCTTGTCCCAATACGACCGGGAATCCGGGAAGTGGGCAATGGAGAAGGCCCCCGTGTATCACATCATCGATTAAACGCGGTTCATCGAAGAATTCATTGATGTGCTGATCGCACAGTTATCCGACACCCACATTCTGGCCGAATCGTCGGACCGTCGCGAAGCCGGGCCGCGGTCCGACGATTTGCGCCGTTGTGTCGCGGATATCAATCGCCTCGATCCTTCACCCGATCTGGTGATCCATACAGGCGACGCCGTACAAACCGGGTCGCCGGCGGATTACGATCATGTGCGCAAGCTGCTGGCTCCGTTGCGGGTACCGGTCTACGCAACGCCGGGCAACCGCGACGACCGGAACAATTTCCGCGCCGCGTTCGCGTCGGCCGCGTCGGACGGCGCGTTCCTGCATTACGCGGTGGAGGATTTCCCCGTGCGCCTCGTCGCGCTCGACTCGATAGAGCCGATGACCAACAAAGGCACCTATTGCGCGGACAGGCTACGTTGGCTTGACGTGTGTCTGTCCGCCGCGCCGGATCGGCCAACAATTATGTTCATCCACCACCCACCCTTCGATTTGGCGGGCACGGATTACGTGAACGGTTACCGCGACCCACGGGACCGCGTGGCGCTGGCGGCGGTTGTCACGCGCCATCGTCAGGTGCGGCGCCTGCTGTGCGGCCATTGCCATTGGTCGTCGCAGACCGATTGGGCCGGAACGCAGGCCACGACGATGCCCAGCGTCGCGCGCGACGTGCGCAAGGGCGTCGATACGCCGCGTCTTGCGGACACGCCGCTCTATCAATTGCACGCGGTGAGCGATGACGGCACCGTCACGACCCAAACCCGGCTTGTCGTCGATTAATCGTACCAATTCGGCATTGCGGCGCTAGTCTGGATCAGTCATGGATAGTGTTCTCACCCTGATAGCCGGAAAGCTCGACGACACGGCGGTTGATCAGGCAAGCGCCGCGCTGTCGGGCCGCGCGGAGAGCATGGGCGCGGCGGATTGGCTCGCGCCCGGCATCGCCTGCGATCTTCCTTTTGCCGGCCTCGACGCGGAGGCCGCCGTGGCCGTGGCGCGCGCGGAACTGGCGGATCGGCCGATTGATATTGTGGCGCAATCGGCGGACGGGCGGCGCAAGCACCTGCTGATCGCCGATATGGAATCGACCATCATCGAGAATGAGATGTTGGACGAGTTGGCCGCCGAGGTCGGCCTGGAGGCGGAAATCGCCGCCATCACGGCCCGTGCCATGGCCGGGGAACTCGACTTCGAAGGCGCGATCCGGGCTCGTGTCGGCATGCTGAAGGGCCTTGAGGGGGCGGCGCTGGATCGCGCCCTCGGCGCGATCCGCGTCACGCCCGGCGCCGCCGCGCTGGTCGCCACCATGCGCGCCAACGGCGCGTATTGTGCGCTGGTATCCGGCGGCTTCGAGTTTTTCACCGGCTGGGTGCGCGCCCGGCTGGGGTTCGATTACGATCAGGCCAACCGGCTCGATATTCAAGCCGGCAGGCTGACCGGACGGCTCCTTGGTCCCATCCTCGGCCGCGAAGCAAAACGCACCGCGCTGGCGGCACTGGCGGCGGCGCAAGGCGTATCGCGCGCCGACGTGATCGCGGTCGGCGACGGCGCCAATGATCTGGACATGCTGACGGCGGCGGGGATGGGCGTCGCCTTCCGCGCCAAGCCCATCGTCGCCGAACGGGCCGCCGCCCGCATCGACCATGGCGACCTGACGGCGCTACTTTATATGCAGGGCTATCGTCAGGCGGATTTTTGCCTTTAGCGGGTGTGTCGGATTATGCTGCCGCCTCACGCCGCGATCCATATTGCGTAAGGGACCCGAACTCATGGCCAGCCGCCCGAATATTATTTTCATCACCTCCGACCAGCAGCGCGCCGACTGCTACGGGTTCGCCGGGCGCAAGATCAAGACGCCCCATCTCGACCGTCTGGCGGCGGCCGGCACGCGCTTCGACGCCTGCATCACGCCTAATCTGGTGTGCCAACCGTCACGCGCGTCGATCCTGACCGGGCAGTTACCGCTGACCCACGGTGTCGTCGATAACGGCATCGATCTGCGCACCGATGTCGGCGAGACCGGTTACGCGACCCAGCTCAACGCGGCCGGCTACGACACGGCGTTTATCGGCAAGGCGCATTTCGCGACCTGCAATACCTTTCAGCCGACCGGCACGCCGGAATGCAAGGAAAGCTCGGCCGCGTTCGGCCCGGACTGGTTTGGCCCCTATATGGGGTTCAGTTATGTCGAACTGATGATCCTCGGCCACTGGTTCGAAAGCCGTGGCGCGACCCTGCCGCCGGAAGGGCAGCATTTCGAACGTTGGGTGTTCGAACAACTCGCCGACCCAAGCGCGTTTGAACTTTGGGCGCGGGAAACGCGGCCCGGCGTCGGCGCGGCGCAGACCTGGCACTCCGCCCTGCCGGCCGCGTGGCATTCCAGCACCTGGTGCGGCGACCGCGCGATTTCCTATCTGCACGACCGCAAGAAGGATCGGCCGTTCTGCGCCTGGGTCTCCTTCCCCGACCCGCACCATCCGTTCGACTGCCCGGAACCCTGGAGTCTGCTGCATCATCCGGATGAAGTGGACCTGCCGGTGGAGGGCGGGAAGGACCTCGATCAGCGGCCCTGGTGGCACCGCGCATCGCTCGAGAACGAACCCGATCTGGCCGATCCGGGCCTGAAATTCTTCCGCGCCAAGCTATCGCGCGCCGAGGACCAGAGCGAAGCGCAACTGCGTGAGATGACCGCCAATTATTTCGGCATGATCTCGTTGATCGACCACAATGTCGGCCGCATCATGGCCGAACTGGAGGTGCTGGGGATCGCCGACAATACAATCATCGTCTATTCGACCGATCACGGCGATCTGCTGGGCGATCACGGCCTCTACCTGAAGGGGCCGACGCCGTATGAGGGCTTGTTGCGAGTCGGGCTGATCGTCAAGGGACCGGGCGTGCCGACGGGACAGGTCATCGCCGACCCGGTTTCGACCCTCGACCTGCCGGCGACGTTGTGCGACTACGCGGGAACGGTGCTCGGCGGCGACGCACAGAGCCGTAGCGTGCGGCCGATGATCGAGGCCGGCGCGACCCGCGATGTGGCCTATAGCGAATGGAACGTCAATGAAAGCCGCTGCGGCGTGCCGTTGGAACTGCGCACGGTGCGCACGAAATCGTCCAAGCTGACCGTGGAACGCGTATCGGGCGCCGGCGAAATGTACGATCTCTCCGACGATCCGAACGAGATGCGGAACCTGTTCGGCGATCCCGGTCATGCGGCGATGCAAAAGGAACTGGAAGACATGATACGCGCACGCCCCGGACCCGAACGCGAGACCTTCGACGAACCCATCGGCATGGCCTAGCAGCCCGTCGGATTTGCATCGTGACGCCGGCCGTGCAAGCCTGTAATTAATGCGATATCAACGATAAATTCGATCCAGGGAGGGAATTATGAAGACCAGATTTTTACTTTCGGCGGCGGTGGCGCTGAGCCTGGCCACGGTCGGCTCGGCGGCGGTGGCGCAACAATTTCCGTCCAAGGCGATCACCGTCGTCGTCGGGTTCTCGGCCGGCGGCGGGACCGACACCTACGCCCGCATCCTGGCCAGCGTCATTCCCGAATATATCAACAATCAGCCGCTCATCATCGTCAACAAGAC
>JAJFID010000056.1 GCA_021775325.1 Rhodospirillales bacterium | reverse complement strand
ACCGTCCTCGTAGCGCTTGCCGGACAAAAGGCACTCGAAGTTGTTGAACAGGTTACGCCTGACGTCATCCTGATGGATGCTGTGATGCCGGGGATGGATGGATTTGAAACATGCCGCCGTTTGAAAGAAAACAGTGATATGCTTCATGTCCCCGTGATCTTTATGACCGGCCTGAGTGATACGGAACACATCGTTGAGGGATTCCAGGCTGGGGGCGTTGATTACCTTGTCAAACCCATCGATCCCGATGAACTCATCGCACGCATGCAAGTGCATCTTGCAAATGCCAAATTGGCCCAAAGCGCCTATGTCGCAATGGATGAAGCCAGGCGTTTCCTGCTCGCCACAAATAAGCAGGGCACTATTCTGTGGAATACGCCTCAAGCCGCCCGGTTGATTGATCGTTTGGAGCCAGAGACACTGACGCCCGGCCTTCGCCTCCCTGAGTACGTCAGACGTTGGCTGGGTGATCAGTTCGAGTCGGAAACCGTCACGTCAACGCAACTCATGCTCACAGATACGGATGAACATCAGTTGTTAATCTCCTATATCGGCCAAAGTGCTTCAGACGAGTATCTGCTGCGGATCATCGAAAATAACTTCGCTGTTACACAGGGCAGGTTATCCAAGGTCTTCGGCCTTACATCAAGAGAGGCGGAGGTTCTGGCATGGATCGCCAACGGTAAGGCCAATCGTGATATTGGTGCGATCCTCGACCTCAGCCCAAGAACGATCAACAAGCATCTGGAACGGATCCACAGAAAGTTGGGCGTTGAAAACCGCACGGCAGCAGCGGCCATGGCGCTCAACGCGCTATAGCAGTGCCAAGATTTGGTCTTCAGCATTGCGATAATTTTGATACGCCTTTGCGCCATGACGTCAATGAAACATTTTTCGGGAAAAGGGCTCTGCCATTACGAAAGTCTGGCGTGTACACAATGCCAATTCGGTTCAATAAATAGTTACAGGCGTTCGTTTTGTAATAGCAGAGCTTAGTTTTACGCGACTCGGGATAGGGAGAGATACCTGAGAAGTAAGCAATACCATAATTCGGTGTCGGGGTTATGGATATGCGTCGAATAACGTATGTTGATTTGATCCTTGTATGTCATACGCAACCGCAGCGTCGGCATCCAGGCGAAAATGAAAATACCCGATTCAGAGCTGAGCAGAACCACCTCTCAGAGGTTTATCCTGCCCCCCAGATGACAAAGTAACATCGCGTCGCGCCTTCATCCTACGTTATATGACGTATATCCCGGAAATGAAGCCCGACTTATGGTCTTGTGACAGCATGTAGGACAGGAAATTCCGCCGTCATCAAAGATCAATTTGTTGAAACGGTCAGGCTAACCCAAGAGATGTAAGTATACGATGTTTGACGATGCGCCGCGCCAAAAACGAATTCATCCAGGGTCAGGTCAACGTAAGGCGCCTGTCTTTAACAAAGGCCGTCAACTCGATCCCGTTGCCCATGAAGAAATCAAGAACCTTCTCGGGCATGAAGAACGACGTCGCGAACATCTCATTGAATACCTTCATATCATTCAGGACACATACGGCCAACTTACCACTGACCATATGCACGCTTTGGCGGAAGAAATTCGTATATCCACGGTCGAAGTGTACGAGGTTGCTTCATTTTATGCCCATTTCAATATTGACCTGAGTGGAAGTGCAGCGTCTCCCAAAACCACCGTCAGGGTATGCGACAGTTTGTCCTGCGAAATGTTTGGGGCGCAGAATCTACTGGATGAACTGGATGAACATCTGGACAGCAACGCCCACATTGTGCGGGCACCGTGTATGGGTCGTTGCGATACGGCACCCGTCGTGGAAGTCGGCCACCGGCACATATCATACGCAAACCTCGGTAAAGTCATTGCCGCCATCGAATGCGGCGATCACGCGCCAGAGATTCCTGATTATCTGAGTTATGAAGCCTACGATGAAAGTGGTGGGTACAATCTGCTGAGAGATTGTTACGTCGGGAAATGTGATCGTGACGACCTGGTCGCGTTGATCCAGCGCGGCGGATTACGTGGCATGGGCGGCGCAGGGTTTCCCGCCAGTCTCAAATGGAAGTTTGTCCGAGAACAACCGAAGCCTCGCCTGATGGCGATCAACGGTGATGAGGGTGAGCCAGGAACGTTCAAGGATCGACACTACCTGGAGAGCGATCCCCATCGATTTCTTGAAGGCATGTTGATTGCCGCCTGGGTATGCGAAGTGGAAAAAATATACATCTACGTTCGCGATGAATACCCCGGTGTACGGAAGATACTGCTGCAGGAAATTGAACGCCTGGGTACAGAAGACCTTCTGGATGGACGACAAATCGACGTGCGGCGAGGTGCTGGTGCGTACATTTGTGGTGAAGAATCAGCCATGCTGGATTCCATCGAAGGCAAACGTGGATTGCCCCGCCAGAAACCACCCTATCCCACACAGGTAGGTTTGTTTGGCCAACCAACGCTTATTCATAATGTGGAGACCGTCTATTGGGTTCGTTCCTTAATAGAACTAGGTCCGGAATGGTTTTCCGATCAGGGCATGAACGGTTGCAAGGGGCTTCATTCATTTTCGGTCTCTGGGCGCGTGAAGAATGGCGGTGTCAAACTCGCACCTGCCGGCATCTCAGTTGCTGAACTGATTGATGATTACTGTGATGGCATGCAGGATGGCCATCAGCTCAAGGCCTACCTTCCCGGTGGCGCTTCAGGAGGAATACTGCCAGCCTCGCTGGCTCATCTGCCACTCGATTTTGGAACGCTCGAAGAATACGGATGCCTGATAGGTTCGGCCGCCATTATTGTGCTGTCGGGCCAGGACAGTATCAAAGATGCATCCCTTAATCTGATGCGGTTCTTTGAAGACGAGAGCTGCGGTCAATGTACGCCGTGCCGAACGGGCACTGAAAAAGCCGTTCAACTCATGCAGCGCACAACCTGGGATCAGGATCTTCTGACTGAGCTTTCCACAGTCATGATCGACGCATCCATTTGCGGACTGGGACAGGCCGCACCAACCCCTGTCTTGTGTGCCATGAAATATTTCCCGGAGGAGCTGTAATATGCCCGATGGGTTAAATCAGGAATTCATAACATTCATGCTGGACGGCACGGAGGTTGAAGCCACTTGCGGCGAGACAATCTGGCAAGTGGCACAACGCAACGGCGTGCAAATTCCACATTTGTGCCACTCCGATGAACCAGGATACAGGGCCGATGGAAACTGCCGCACGTGTATGGTGGAGATTGAGGGTGAGCGGGTTCTGGCCCCTTCGTGTATCCGGCAACCGTCAGCGGGAATAAAAGTTAGCACCGATAGCGACCGTGCTACAACAGCCCGAAAAATGGTGTTCGAACTTCTGCTATCTGACCAACCTGATCGTGATGTGGCGCATGATCCAGACTCGAAATTCTGGAACTGGACTGACAAGGTCGGCGTCACAGAAAGTCGCTTTCCACAACGCGCAAAAGTTTCACCGGACCCAAGTCATCCGGCAATGAGCGTCAATCTTGATGCCTGTATCCACTGTAACCTGTGTGTCCGGGCATGTCGGGAAGTCCAGGTTAACGATGTCATTGGAATGGCCTTCCGCGGCCACCAGTCAAAGATCGTTTTCGATTTCGGTGACCCCATGGGCGATAGCACATGCGTAGCCTGTGGCGAATGTGTCCAGGCATGCCCGACCGGTGCTTTGATGGAATCAAGCCTGCTTGATGACAATGGGGTGCGCACGGAATTTCCTGACACATCAGTTGATACGCTGTGTCCCTTCTGTGGCGTTGGTTGTCAAACCACCGCGCACGTCAAGGATGACAAGATCATATCTGTTACGGGCCGAAATGGCCCCGCGAACGAACAACGCCTGTGTGTGAAAGGGCGCTTTGGTTTTGACTACATCAGACATCCCAACCGCCTCGCTGTGCCACTGATCCGGCGAGACGACGCGCCC
>JAJFID010000055.1 GCA_021775325.1 Rhodospirillales bacterium | reverse complement strand
CAATCCCACTACACAGGCCGCAGGCAAGGACTACTCCCGGACCAAGAGTGTGGCCACGCTCACAGTCACCCAGATGTTGTTCGACGGTAATCTCGCGGACTCCAACGCCGACACCGCCCGGCTGACTCTGGAAGCGGCGCGGCTGTCACTCAAGTCGACCCGCATTCTCGTGCTGGCGGAAGGCCTCGATGCCTATATTGAAGTATTACGCCAGAAACGCCTTGTGGATTTAGGCGTTGAGAACGTGGACAATATTCAGCAACAGTTGAACCTGGAGGACGAACGGGTCCAGCGTGGATCCGGCATCGCGGTCGATGTTCTGGAGGCCAAATCCCGTCTGCAAATTGCCAAGGAGCGACTGGTCACATTCGAAGGCGCCCTGCGCGACGCCATCGCCCGGTACAAACAGGTATTTGGCCGACAGCCCGACATCGATGCCATGATGGACCCGTGGCCGCCGATCCAGTTGATCCCGTCATCCATGGGTGAAGCTGTCCAGATCGCCTTGCAACTCAGCCCGACGCTGGACAACAGCGCGACCAGCGTTGAACTGGCCCGCGAGCGTCGCCGCACGGCCGAAGCCGAGCTGTACCCGGTCATTAATCTTGAAGGCGTAGCAAACTACGAAAAGAACAACGACATCACGATCGGCACCCGCCATGACTATACATTGTTGTTGCGCGCCAGTTGGGACCTGTACACAGGCAACATGACGACGGCAACCATGGATCAGGCCACCTATGACTACCGGGCTTCGCAGGACACCCACACCCATGCGGAACGCAAGACCGTAGAGCAGGTGCGGTTGGCGTGGCAGGATCTTGTGACGACCCGGCAACGGGTATCGTTGCTGGAAAACGCCGTCAGTATTGCGACCGAGGTGCACGATTCCCGTGTGAAACTGCGTGCGGCAGGCAAGGAGACCATCATTAACGTGCTGGATGCGCAGAATCAGGTGACGTCGGCGCAGATCAATTTCACCACAGCGTCCTATGACGAGAAGATATCCGCATACTCCCTGCTGGTGGTCATGGGCCTGTTGACGGCCAAAGACCTGGACCTGCCCATGCCGTAGCAGCAGTGTCGTCAGGAATTTTAGGGTGGAGTTTGCTTATTCCTCAACGCGCCGAAGTACGCCGGTAATCCGGCGGAATACGCCGTCCTCACGTTGGCGGGTAAACTCCAGATCCATACCGCTTTCAGTCAACGTGCGGTGATAGACCTGCATCTCATAGCCGCCCTCATCGGTGACAACAAATCCATAGACCGTCAACCGCTGGCCCGTGATGCGCGCCCACAGATAGGATTCTCCCTTCATGGGATCACTGGGCACCATGGCTCCGAACATATCCTTCTTCTCAGCAGATGAGTATATTCCTTCACGATCAGTTGCCCTGAACTGGATGCTGTAGTCTTTTTTCTTTACCGTACCGTCACTGCGATAGGTGAATGTCCGCCAGGACAGCTCGAAGCCTCGTTTGCCCACGGGCTCAATGGTAACGTTAAAGTCGCGTTTGCTGACGCCGACCCCTTCCGTATCCAGGGATTGACCGATGAAGTTGCCAAAAAATGGCGCCAGATCCGTGGCAGCAACCGTCGCCGGTGTCATGAAGACAACGCTCACAAGGATCAGGCATCCTGACATCAGCTTCAGCATAGTTCTAGTCAACGGGAGTCTCCTTACGTATACGGCCAGATCAACAAGCCTATCATTTGTCTCACCATAGGGCGGACACCGGGAACATATAGTAAATCACCGTCAACTATATGTGAGTACGATTAGTCACTATTCAAGGAATGAATTAAGCGCGTGCCAGAGGTTCTGCAAGGTGGATTGTCAGGTAACAGCTTTATACAAAATCTGGGTTAATTCAGGATATTATGGAGTGACTCGAGCTTCGCCGCCCATTCCCGGGTGTAATCGTCAATCGGCGGCTGCGTTCCATCCATATCAGTAAAACCATAGTCATGCGCCAACCGGACAACCGGATAGACCCTGCCCGATCGTTCTTGCACGTTGGGATCACTGGCCAGGTGCGCAATGGCACGGCCCGTAAACTCCGGTGTATCAGATATCTTCAGGTCATCCGGTGTTACCTCAAATTCAAGTGTGGGATCGGCGACTGCCATCATAACACGTTCTGTACGCACCCAGCGCGGCCAGATTGATACAGCGGCTACATTGTAGGGGCGCAGGTCAACGGCAATGGCCGAGGTCATCCGGTCAATGCCCGACATGGCCATACGAAACACCGGGTTGTAGTACTCATCCTTTGAGGCCGCCGCAGAAATGTTCGCAATCAGTCCGGATTTCTGCTCAATCATCACCTGTGAAACGAAACGCGCCATCATGTATTTGGCCCGAACACCGATATCCATGAATACGGACCAGTCGTCAATGGGACTGTTCCACAGCTCACCTTTGTAGGACTGCGGAAACCCCATGGCACAGTTCGCCAGAATGTCGATACGACCATACTTGTCCGCGACATAGGTGATCATGTTCTCGATCTCGTCCGTCATCGACAGGTCAATCTGATAAGACTCGGCGTTGCCCCCTGCCGCGCTGATCGCGGCAATCGTTTCAGCGAGCGAACCCGGCACGTGCGGCCCATCCTTGCCCCATTTGACATCAGTATTTGTCACGACGGTGCGCGCTGCTGTGATCACAGTTACCCCGTTGGCGGCCAGCTCACGGGCAATACCTGCACCGATCCCGCGGCTTGCACCCGTTACAATAGCGACTTTCCCATCCAACACTGTCTGCTTCCTCCCGTTCAATAACACCGCAGCAATTGCCACGATTAATCGGCGAATTGCGTGGTTGACGACACCCTCTCGACATATTAACTGTGATCACAGAATTCACAATCAAACAATGAGGTTTACTGCCGTGGCTATCGAAGTCAACTACTGGACAAGAAGGTCGCCGTTTTTTGATGACGTAATCAAAGCTGGATGCGGCGGTTTTGCGGTTGCCAATCACATGCTTCAGCCGCATTCCTTTCTGGATCCCATTGCAGAGTATCAACATCTGACCGAGGGCGTGACATTGTGGGATGTGGCGACAGAACGGCAGGTAGAGATATCTGGTCCGGACGCGCTTTCATTCATGGAAATGCTGACCCCCAGGGATGTGTCTGCATGCCCCGTCGGCCGGGGACGATATGTCGTCATTACGTCTGAGGACGGCGGCATCATCAATGATCCGGTGCTTTTCCGGTTGGCCGAGGATCATTTCTGGTTATCCACATCCGACAGCGATTTGATCCTGTGGGTGAAGGGGCTAGCAGTCTTTGCCAATATGGATGTATCCATTTGCGAACCCGATGTTTCACCTGTGCAGATACAGGGCCCAAAGTCCCCCGCTGTCATCAAGAACCTGTTTGGTGATCGTGGCGAGGGTTTGAAGTTTTATGAAATCCGCCAATTGGATCTGGACGGCATTCCCGTCATGTTATCGCGCACGGGTTGGAGTGGTGAATACGGCTTCGAGATATTTCTGCAGGACAGCCAGTATGGATCGGAACTCTGGAATCGCATTCTGGCGGCGGGGAAATCGGAAGGTATCGTTGTAACCGGTCCATCAGATATCCGCCGGGTTGAAGCAGGTATCCTCGGTTACGGTTGTGATATCTCGATTGATACCAATCCCTATGAAGCAGGCCTCGACTGGATGCTGAAGCCGGAAAAACAGGCGGACTTCATTGGCAAAAAAGCACTCAACCAGCTCAAGGCAAATGGTATCAGCCAACGCCTTGTAGGCATCGAACTGGTTGGCACACCGCTGCCGCAAGGGACCTTCAAGGATCGTTGGCCTGCCCTGGCCGGTGATAAGAAAATTGGTGAGGTAACCGTCGCGCTCCATTCCCCCCGCCTGGACAAAAACATCGGTTACGCCATGCTGGAAGCTCAGTTCACGGCAACGGGCACGCCCATCACGGTAGAAGCGCCTCATGGCCGGCTGGATGCTGTTGTGGCGGAGAAACCCTTCGTCAAAAAGGCGGGGTAGCCGGGACGGATTTCGGAAGCCCCGGTCACGATCGCTTGATACTGCCGTAGTCATGCGCGGCGGGTTGGCCAATTGATTGCGGCAACACCCAGAATCGCCGCCAGCAAGCCCACTCCGATGACAGGTGTGATCTGCTCGCCAAGGAGAAACATGCCAAGCGCGACACCCACACCGGCCCGGAGATAGGCCTGACTGGCAACACCCATTGAACCCAGCGTCCGAACCAGTCTGAAGTAAATCAGCAACGCACACCCTGTACACAAGACGGCCAGAACCACCGCAGCGGACAACGCGTTCATGGACGGTTCCAGCAACCAGGGTTGATCCAGCACCAAACTGGCCGGAACCAGAACAACCGAGGCACAGATCATTGTGCCTGTCGCTGTAACCACGGCACTCAGGTGAACGAACTGTTTTCCATAAATGGCGGCACACGCATACATGATGGCACCGACGATAGCGGCCAGTTGCCCGGCCACCTGCTGACCCAGTCCGGCCAGTACATCAACGCCGACGATCAGAACAACGCCGATCAGTCCCAGGCCCGCCCCCATCAACTTGAGAATGTTCATGGGCTCTTGGCGGATAAAGGTAATCGAAATCAGGAATACAAACACTGGCGACGTGGAGTTCAGGACACTGGCCAGGCCACTGTCTACGTACTGTTGTCCCCAGGCAAGGATTGTCCAGGCACCGATGCTGTTCAGAAACGCCTGTAACAACAACTGTCGCCACGCCCTGAAGTCGCGAGGCAGCGTTTCATCCCGCCAGAACAGGATCAGCAGCAGAAACAACGCGGCAATTGAAACACGGGCGGCAATCAGCGTGACGGGGGGGATTTCTGCCACGGCAGTCTTGATGAACAAATAGGACGATCCCCACAACAGCGCCAATAGCCAGAGCAGTGCCAACTCACCCATCAAAACAGGTTTCTCGGCTACACTCATGGTGTGACACGTTTACCATGGGGGCCGGAAGCCAGCGTCAGAAATGTGCGATCCTCACGCATGAGGAACTTCTCACGCTGCGCGAACGCGTAATTCTCTTTGCCCAAAGGATCCTGTGTCAGTCGCTGGCGATAGGCCTCATACGCCGCCAGGCTTTCAATATTGTAGACGCCGTAGGCCAGTGTACTCGATCCCTCATGAGGGGCGAAGTAGCCGACCAGGTCAGCACCACATCTGGGTATGGCCTCGCCCCAGTTACGGGCGTACTGTTCGAATTCAGACCTCTTGGTCGGGTCAATGTGATAGCGGATAAAACAGGTGAGCATCGCATCCTCCATAGTTCGTTGACAGTCGAACAATGAACTATTGCGTTGCACCAATGCTTCGATTACCATCGAACCATGAAAGAAGGGCCGGACATAGCATTACTGGGGTCGTTGATTGGTGATCCTGCACGCGCCAACATCCTGACGGCGCTCATGAGTGGCAAGGCATTGACGGCGACGGAACTGGCGTCCGAAGCGGGCGTGACGGTTCAGACCACAAGCTCGCATCTGAAAAAGCTGGAAGACGCCGATCTGCTGCGCCAGCGCAAACAGGGTCGCCACCGGTATTTTGCACTGGCCGACGACGACGTCGGTCATGTTCTGGAAGCCCTGATGGGTCTGGCGGCCAAGCGGGGGTTGCTGCGCACCCGTACCGGGCCCAGAGACGAAGCGCTGCGCAAGGCACGCGTCTGCTACAATCATTTAGCCGGTGATCTGGGCGTTCAGTTGTACGACAGCATGGTCAGAAACGGATATCTGGCCGAACGGGATGAACAGGTCGATCTAACGCCGAATGGTGAAAAATTTGTCACGGGCTTTGGTATTGATCTATCCCCGCTGGCGACAGGCAGAAGGCCGCTATGTAAGTCGTGCCTCGACTGGAGCTCCAGGCGAACCCATCTCGCGGGCTCTCTGGGCACCGCATTCCTGCAAAAATTCTACGACCTTGGCTGGGCATCCCGACAGGAAGACTCACGCGTGGTGGCGTTTTCACGAGCAGGCGAAAAACGTTTCCTTCAGATGGTGGCGGTCGACTTTTCCGGGTCATAAACCGTACTGGAGCGGCCATCCACGTGCATGCCGTCGTCACCATAATAGCGGCGCAGCATGGGGTGTATGGCGCGCGCGGGTTCGGCCTTGAGCCACAGACGCAGCAGCAATCTCCGCCGGTCCTGTTCCGGCCAATCCTGAAATTCGGTACGGGAATGCAGGACGGTGTAGTTATTGATGAAAAACGCGTTGCCGGGCTCATGCATAAACTCCAGCATGATGTCCTCACGCATGGCGATGGCCTCGAACAGATCAAGCGCCTCGATTTCCACATCACTCAGCGGCTCATTCCGATCTTCTGCCGCCATGTCGATGAATTCGCGCAGGAAACACATGCTGAGACACCCGTCCACCCAGGAAAACACCGGCACCCGATAGTCTGTAATCGGCGGCTCGCCCGGCGGTTCTTCGCCAAACCAGTGATAACGGAACCCGTTGTACAGCGGCTCAAGCAGGTCCGGCCGGGTCGCGGCGATCTGATTGTGAATGGCGGGCGCGCTGGCAAGACGGGACAGACCACCTGATCTAGACTGCCGCAAACACAAAAGACCGACAATATCATCCGCATCCGTATGCAGGCGCAGTTCCTGGGCGCTGCGATAACCGCGCTCGCGCTCACCGGGTCTGGAAACATCCGTCACATAACCCAACCGGTCGCCCATGGGGCTTTGCGACACGCCATGGCCGAAATGCAGGCCCATGCCCCAATAGATCATGCCGATTTCGTCTTCGCTGTAGTCGCTTATGGGAAAACCGCGCACCAGGACCAGCCCCTGACCATGCAGGATCTGCTGCCGGATGCTGGCAAGATCATCAGCGATTTCCGGCAGGGCGAAATGGTCTGAACGCAGTTCCTGCAATCCCACGCTGTCCGCCCGGACTTCGTCCAGTGCGCGGGCAAAAGCATCCAGATGGCGTGACGTCAGATCGAAGGAATAATCATCAGCGGACTGAAAGTCGCTGGATCTCCACGCGGACGGGTGATCAATCTGGCCAGTCTCAATCTTCATCAAATAGTGTTCCGTTACGAGGCACGATCACGGCGCAGCGCCTGTGACATACAGTGCACACCGCCACCACCATGCTGAAACTGTGATACATCGGGCGCAAAGACTTCGAATCCACGCGCACGCAAACGTTCATTGAGGTCTTCGTTCGAGGCCATGGACAGCACCCGGTTATTGCCCAGCGCCACCACGTTGCAGCCCAGTTTTACACAATCCCGGTAGGGTACTTCGATGATTTCGATATCCCGTGCCCTGATCCAGTCAACGGCAAAGGGCTCCAGCCCGTCAACACAGGCCACCACCAGCTTGGGTGCAATGGCGACAACAATGCCGTCCATATGCACGAACTGCTGACCGATAGGCACCACCAGCGCGTCCCAGCCCTCGTCCTCGACCCAGGCGGCAACCTGCCGGGCACCCGCTTCTTCGGAGCGTTCATTGTTATAGCCGATCATGACAGCGCCGGGTTCGATGATATCGAAATCACCACCTTCCAGATGGCCCGCCGTCACCCACTGCCAGATGGGGATGTTGTTGGCCTGATAGAATTTGGACACCACAGAATAGTCCCGTCGCCGATAGGGTGTCTGGATACTGGTGATCAGCGCCCCCCAGGGCGTCATGGCGCTGGAATCCCGGGCATAAACACTGCACGGCAGGCCTGCGTCGGCTTCCAGATAATGCACGTTAACACCATTGGCTTCATAGATTTCAACCATGGCCCGGTGCTGGGACATGGCGGTCTGCAGATCATAGGTGATGCCAATACGTTCCAGATTCTCGAACGTCCGCCGCGCCAGCGCGCTGATGGGTTTCCACTGAAAATGATCGGGCTTGCCAAGCAGCACGTCCTGCAGGGCCAGATGATCGTTATCAATCCCCCAGCCGCCCGGAAACATTTCGGATTTATGTGTCATGTGTGTTGCCCTCTACTGCAGCAATTCGTCCTCAAACGGGAACGTGGACAGGGTCTGGATACCGTCGGCGTAGACCACGACCTGTTCTTCCAGTTTCACGCCTTCGGTGCCGCCCTGCAAGCCTATATAGCTTTCCACGCACAGGACCATGTTTTCCTCGATCACACCGTCATGGCCATAGGCTTCCCAGTCCAGCGGGTGCACGATGTCTGGGTATTCATCGGCGAGACCGACACCGTGATAGGTACAGACGTATCGATTGCCGATGTAGGCGTCGGGGGCCTGCCAGCTTGCCTCGGACAGTTCACGGAATGTCATGCCGGGTTTGATCAGGTCCATGTTGTGGTGCACCTGCTCATAGGCCAGACTGTACAGTTCCTTCTGACCCGGTGTCGGTCTGGCCGGGCCGCAATGGAAGGTGCGTGAGATATCGGCGCAGTACCCAAACGGGCCGATCATGTCGGAATCAAAGGCCACCAGATCGCCGCTGCGGATGATTTTGTCGCTGCATTCCTGATACCATGGATTGGTACGCCCGCCCGATGCCAGCAGGCGGGTTTCCATCCATTCACCACCCAGTTCGATATTGGCCTGAACCAGCAGCGACCACAGATAGTTTTCTGTAATGCCCGGCCGCAGGGCCTCACGCATACGCGCCATGCCCACATCACAGGCGTTGACGGCTACACTCATGCAGGCGATTTCCTCAGGTGACTTGATGACCCGGGCCCGTTCCATGGCTTCGCCGCCGTCGCAGAATTCCATGCCATGACGCTTGAGAGACTCAAACCCCAACGCCGCTAGCCTGTCGATCGCGAGCCGGTTGTTGCCGCCGCCATGGATATTCATCAGATCGGCGATCTCGTCACCCCAGTTCTGACAGGCGGCGAAGGTGCCATCACCGGTGACTTCGTAATACCAGGTCTGTGCCGGTCGGTGTTCATCCACGCTGTCGGTGGCCTGGACCGGGTAACTGTCAAACAGGATAACCGGGCCGCCCGTGGCAATGAACACATAGCGCTCAGCCGCATGCATGGTGTAGACGGACATGTTGCGCGTGCCCGTGGCATAGCGGATGTTGATGGGGTCATACAACAGACAGCCTGCCACTTCCATGCGTTCAAGCTGTTCGCGAACCCGGCTCAAACGATAGGCGCGCAGGCGTGCCATATCGATGGTAGCCTCGGTGTCCGTCAACGTGGTTTGCGGCATCTTGCGCGCGATGTGGAACTTGTCTCTTTTCAATGATACCGTCCTTGTTACACCATCATTGTCACGATCATCGTCAGCGACTGTGATCACACTTGAAGGCGACTATAGCCGTATTATGAATGATCTGACCATACCCCAAATCGACAGGACGCTGTCACAGGCAGACCGTGCCTGGGCCGGTGACGCGGTGGCCAAAATCGCCGCGGATTTCAACCGTTCGGCGGATACGCACCTGATCAGACTGGACCTGCCCTGCCTGGACGGTGTGGACATTTATATGAAAGACGAGTCCACCCATCCGTCCGGCAGCCTGAAACACCGGTTGGCGCGCTCGCTCTATCTGTATGGTCTGTGTAACGGCAAAATCCGGCGCGGCACCACAATCATCGAGTCGTCATCAGGCAGCACAGCCATATCGGAAGCCTACTTTGCCCGCCTGCTGGGTCTGCCGTTTATTGCCGTGATCCCGGCATCCACCGCCACAGAAAAAGTTGCGCAAATTCAGTTCTTTGGTGGCGAGTGTCATCTGGTTGCCCCCTCCGACATCTATGATGAAGCAGAGCGGCTGGCGGATGAGTTGGATGGATACTACATGGACCAGTTCACCTACGCCGAACGG
>JAJFID010000054.1 GCA_021775325.1 Rhodospirillales bacterium | reverse complement strand
TGCTCGTAACACCAACCCCCGCGTCGCCGGACAACGATCTTGTCGTAAATGCGGTCGATGTCCTGATCAACGGGACGTCCCAGTTGCACGTCCAGATTTTCGTAGGGCACGCTCAACGCATGGCACCGGTGGATACCTGTCAGGCAATCCAGATCAGGGCGCAGATCACCATCGAATCCAATGCGTTCCAGATATGCCTTTAAGTCCACATTATCCCCGTTGATTATCCAATGACCGAAAAGCTCGAATTCTGATTGATCTCCCGGTTCCGCGACGCAAATCCCATGCTCACCGGAATGCCCAGGTGCTCCAGTGTGAAATTCACCGGAACGGTGTCGTGGTCATGGCCATTTTCACAGGCTTCGATCAATGTTGCCATCATCTTGCCGGCGGTGGGGCCGTTCTTGAACTGGTTCCCACTTGAACCTATCGCCAGATAAAAGCCATCCAGGTCGGAACGGTCATAAATCGGTCCCCAATCCTTGGTCACGTCATACATGCTGACCAGACCCTTGGCCTGGTTTGGAATGCCGAGGCCCTCAAAACGCTGTGCCATGCGTGAAACCTGGGCCGTCCATTGATCCGTAAAACCCAGTTCATAGTCGTCCGGGTCATCGACCCATATCTGGGGATCGCATTCCGGATCTTCGCTGCCGACCAGGATATGGTTGCCCACTTCCGGGCGGGCATAACACGCGATGTCACTGTCAGAGAAAATATAACCCTTGTTCTCATAATCGAACCCGGCGGGCGCAGGTACGTGAGCAACTTCATGGCGCAATGCACGGGTATCGATTTTCATGGTACCCGTAAGGCCGGCCATGTCATTGATTCTGGCAGAATGCGGGCCTGCCACGTTGACGACAATGGGGGCGTCGATGTGGCTGTCATCTTCCAGTGTTACACCGGTAACGCGGCCACCATCCTGACGGATCGTCTTGACGGCAGTGTTAAACAGAAATTCGCCACCATTGCGCTCCACGGCGGCCTGCACATTGCGCGCCGAAAACTGTGGATCGCTTACATAACCGCCGTCGGGAAAAAATATTGCACCATTGACAGCGCGCCCGTTGGGTTTGCCGAATTCCGGGTCATCGTGGCGGCGCGGCGGATAGTACTCCTGGGTGTCCACAATTGGAAACCGGTCTCTCAGCGTTTCCGCATTCCAGTCTTCATAGGGGACGCCCAATTGGTCCATGAGGCCGGTGACGTGGCTCATGTTCTTATTGTGGTCAGTCTTCAGGACAATACACCCCGTGTTTTTGTAGACAGCCAGTTCTTCGTCGGTTGGCGCACCCAGGTGTTCGCGCCAGTTGCGCCAGTAGTTGATCCCGTCGTAGGCAATGGCGGACCCTTCCAGGGTCGAATAATAGGTGCGGATAATGGCGCAGGAACCGGCAGTGGAGCCGTAACCAGCGGCTGGTAATTTGTCGATGCTCAGGGTTTTAAATCCCTTTCTGCACAATTCATAGGCCACAGAGGTGCCGATGATTCCTGCGCCAATAATGATGGCATCATAGGAACGTTGAGTGTTTGTCATTACATAATTCTCCCGGAAACAAGATGTCCGTATAAAAAAATGACGACAGCAAAGTGTCAAAAGAGAAAATTTTGTCGAGCAGAAGTTGAGCCTGGCGGATTAGCGGTTTTGGCACGAAGACCATCGTCCCGGTACTGATGATTTGACAATGATTACATGATGCTGGAGGACGATTTTCCAAAAATTCCCCAACCCATCAGGCAGTCCACCAGTTGTTCGGCAAAATCGGCGTCCTTGCGGATAATCCCTGTTTCTATGGGTAAACGCTTTAATCGTGAGTCATCCATGTCATAGCTCGTTAGTACAATAAACTTGGCACCTTTTAATGACTGTATTTCGTGAAACACAGATGCCAGTTCACCGCCTGTGAAACCCTGAATTTCCATGCTCGCAAACACGATATCCGGGGGGAACGCCAAAGCGGTTTCCAATCCATCAAGGGCCGTACTCGCGAAGTTCAGGCGGAAGCCACACGATACCAGTTCCTGGCCGATAATCTTGCGTTGTATGCCTTTCGGCATGACCACAAGTGCCCGTAAATCCTTGACGATTTGATTCGAGAATTCAGGTGCTCGCGTGTTTGGCAGGGTCTCCAGCAATGTCTCGGCAGCTAATCCGGTGGGTTGAGTCGGGCTATCCAGAATTGACGAAATTTTGTCTATGAATGCCTGGATATCGTCGATGGCACGGGTATTCAGTTCTGTCAGCGTTTCAATGTAGTCCTCAAGCATGTGAGCGACCTGAGTGATCAGGGGAAACCCAAAAGTTCCGCCCTGGCCCTTGATACTGTGAATAATTCGGCGAAGCTCCATGAATGCGGCATCACCACGTTCATCTCGGCGCATGCGGTCGAGCAATCCGTCAATTTCACCAATCATGTCCTGGGTCGCATCGACGAACTCCAACCCGAGCTGTCGCATTACGGATTCAATTTTGGCGTCGGTCTCTGTTACTTTCATGCGGTAACTCTCATGTATCGTCTAAGCCAGAGGTTCGTGAATTTAACTATCGCAAATCGAGTTGTTGCAATTTCAAATTCGTAGAATGATTGTATATCCGATTGCACCATAAAATCCATATTTCAACGCGCCGCAGCAACGAGCCTTTTGCCGTTGGCATT
>JAJFID010000053.1 GCA_021775325.1 Rhodospirillales bacterium | reverse complement strand
CCGAACATGATGCCCTGATCGCCAGCGCCTTCATCCTTGTTTCCTGCTGCATCAACGCCGACCGCAATATCCACGGACTGGGCATGAAGATGAACGGAAACCTCAGAGTTCTTCCAATGAAAGCCGTCTTGCTCGTAACCGATATTCTTCACGGCGGCGCGGGCAATTTCCTCGATGTGGGCGGCGTCAACATTTCCCTTGGCGTCTACCAGCGGGGCAGGTCCGCGCACTTCACCGGCTATTACTATCCGATTGGTGGTGCACAGGGTTTCACAGGCGACACGTGAATGGGGATCAGCAGTCAGAAAAGCGTCAACAACGGCATCAGAGACTCGGTCACTGACCTTGTCAGGATGGCCTTCCGAAACGGATTCACTGGTAAACAGATAACTGGAACTAGACAAAGCACTGCCCTCCTCATGAGCAAAAAACTATAATCGATCTCCAAGGGGGCTGAACGGCTCTTCACCATTTTAGTCGCCCACTTAGTTCCTTTTTTTACGTGGTGGCAAGTAGCAGAAATCTATCCACGGCCCGAGTCCGGACGGCGAGACTTTTCGCTCACATTATCAGTGGCGTCAACCAAAATGTTGCTTAAGCACGAACGCGACGTCCGGCCTTGTCACAGACCGTGTCTGGCAATCTATAGATAAAGGAGAAAGCTATCGCGTCTGTCTAGTCGTCCATATCGGATTTGGCCAACGTCTTGGTTAACTCAAACAGACGTTTCCGTACTTTGGGATCTGTAATCTTGTAGTAAGCCCGGACCAGTTCAAGTGTTTCGCGACGGGCAAGCGGATCGGCTTCGTAGGTGCCCTGCTCTTTGTCGCGAAGCCCGGCACTGAAGCGTCCTTCGTGTGTTTTAAGTTCATCCGGCATATCATCGAAGAAGAACGATACCGGCACATCCAGGATACGGCTTAACTCATAAATACGTGAGGCACCAATACGGTTTGCGCCGCGTTCATATTTCTGAATTTGTTGGAAAGTCAGGCCAACGGCGTCGCCCAGCCTTTCCTGACTGATTCCGAGCAGGGTGCGACGAAGACGGACGCGGGCACCAACATGAACGTCAACAGGGTTGGGGGTGCCCGGCGGCAATCGTCTGACTTTTCGTGGCTTATCTGATCGTACTGCGTTTGATTTTGTCATATCTGGTTCTCTGTCAAATAAAGGCATGAGGAAACATTGGACTATTCAGGATCATTGTAACCGATTCCATCACACGAAGGAATCAAAGTTTCATAGAGCCTCGTTTGTTACGGAGTCATATGGGGGTCCTGGCCATCATTTTCAACTGAAAAGTTGATAGTCATCCTTTTGAATCATGTATCGGCCCTTTGTCGTCGGGTAATTCCGAACATCAGGACAGCAGCCACGAGTATCATCGGCAGCGCATTACCCCACCTGCCATAGGGCGTTGCCGGTAAAGCAGATGGCAAGTCTGAATCAATAGTGCCCGCGGTTCCCAGGGGCAGGGATTTGACAACGCGACCGTATCCGTCGATCACACCGCTGATGCCAGTGTTGGCCACCCGGACAACCGGTAAGCCCTCTTCAACAGCGCGGATGCGTGCCATGGCAAAATGCTGAAAAGGCCCGGCGGAAATTCCATACCAGGCATCATTTGTCAGATTGAGAATCCAGGATGGCCGGGACTGATCATCAGCGACAACACTGCCGGGAAAGATGATCTCATAACAGATCAACGGGCTGAACACGGGCATGCCTGGCAGAACCATATTCTGGCGTCCTGCGCCGGTCGCAAAACCGCCAGTACCCGAGGTTAGTTTTGTTATGGGCAGGATATCCTGAAACGGTACGTACTCGCCAAAAGGTACAAGGTGGTACTTATCATATGTCGCCAGAATATTACCCTGGGGACCAATGGCAAACAGGCTGTTCCAGATGGGGGGACGCCCACCGTCCTGGTCAGGGAAACCTGCCCGGAGAGACCCCGTAATCAGTGCGCCGTTCTCGGGTACCGCCCGCCCCAACAGGGCAACAAGACCAGCATCATTTGACAGCACATAGGGCACCGCTGTTTCTGCCCAAATGATATGGGTAGGACGCTTCTGCTCGTCGCCATGAACGAGGCTGGCCTCAAGCTGCCTGGCAACGTGGGTACTGCGCAAATCCGGGTCCCATTTCTGGTTTTGCGCAATATTGGGCTGTACAAGCCGCAACCGCACGTCCTCCACAAATGAACTATCCGCATGTGTCAGACGATATTGGCCACCGCCATACATGATGCAGAGGAATGCAAGTGCGGAGAGTGGCGCATACCATTGTATTCTGGCATTGCCGCCTTCATTTGATCCAACAACAGCGGGCAGCGAGAACACAAAGACAGTAATCAGGCTGAGAGAGAAAACGCCGCCAACTGCTGCGGACTGCAACATGGCGTCAGAAACGGTCCAGAGATTACCAACCAGATTCCAGGGAAATCCCGTAAAAGCCCAACTCCGCACCCACTCCGATGCAACCCACAGAGCCGCGAACACAGCGATCCCGGTTACGGAAACTTTCTGGCCTGGCACAAGAACACGATACAACCAGGCGACGACGGCGACAAAAAATCCAAGTACGGCGGCCATGGCAACCACGGCTGGCACCGCCAGTACGGCATGACGCTCCGCGTGAACCATGAAAGCGTTGCCGATCCAGTAGAGTCCAACAAGAAAGTGGCTGGCACCGAATGCCCATCCGATGAACAAGGCACCTTTGCGGGATGCAGTTCCATGCAGCAACAATAGTAATCCTACCAGCGCGACAGGGAGCACGGGAACAAGCGACAGGGGCTGAAACACCGTGCCAGACATACCGCCGAGCAACAGCACAATAAGCAGGCGCGCCCAGCGCCCACGGCTATCCAGCCATTGACGAAGTTTCACCATCAGTCGAAGTATCTGATCGAATGTTCCATAACTGGATCAATCATCCGCTGATACAAGCGGTTCAATCCGGCGCATTTTGAGACGCTTGATACGGCGTGGATCAGCATCCAACACCTCAAACTCGAAGCCCGCCGGATGAACAACCAGTTCTCCCCGAATAGGTACATGGCCTGCAGCAGAAAACACCAGACCGCCAACGGTATCGATATCCTCTCGTTCGTCTTCATCAAGGAACTTGCCAAAGGTGTTTTCCAGCACCTGCACTTCTACACGGGCATCGACTTCATAAATGCCGTCGCTTCGTTCGATGAAATCCGGGTCATCCGTTCGGTCATGCTCGTCTTCAATCTCACCAACGATTTCCTCGACGAGGTCCTCGATTGTTACAAGCCCGTCAACGCCGCCATATTCATCGACCACAATGGCCATATGAGACCGCGCAACACGCATTTCCAACAACAGCTCCAGCACCCGCATGGTCGGTGATACAAACAGAATGTGGCGTTGCACGGCTTCGAGCGAGAAGTCTTCCATCCTGCCGCGCCACGCGACCAGATCCTTGATATGGACCATGCCCACTACATCATCGAGGGTTTCATGGTAGACCGGCAAACGAGAGTGGCCCTTGCCGGTCATAATCTCGATGATTTCTTCAAATGCCATTTTCGTGTCAACGGCGACGATGTCCGCCCTTGGCACCATAACGTCGTTGATGGTTCGACCGTGGAGATCCAGCACGTTGCCAATCAGCGTACGTTCACTTTCGTCAAACGGCGTTTCATCTTCACGATCACCGATCCAGTCGTCAAAGGACTCGCGGGCGGATCCCTCACCGTTTTTGGAACCAAAGACGGATCGCAGCCAGCCACCAAATCCATTTCGGCGACTACTGCCGGTACTTCCGTTACCGTTCACGGCAATGGGGCCTGCTGAGCCTCGCAGTACGCTTTTCTCAGGACTCGGAGGTTCCTCAGACATTGTTCCGTTCCGTACTTTCTTCAGGACTGTGCATGGCCTCGTTGTGATAAGGGTCGGAAACCCCCAGTTTAGCCAGCACCGAAGTTTCCAGCGGCTCCATTTCTGCCGCATCGTCGTCAGAAATATGATCGTAGCCCAGCAAATGCAACATGCCATGCACGACCAGGTGGCGCAGATGATCATCAAGCGTGACGCCGGCGTGCAGGGCCTCGCGCTCGACCGTATCATAGGCAACGATGATGTCGCCTAACATGACGGGCATATTCGTTGGCAATTCTTTCAATTCACTCATGTCACCATGGGCTGCAAAAGACAAAACATTGGTGGGGCCTTCCCGATCACGGTATTGTTGATTGAGCGATGCAACAAAATCATCATCTGCCAGTACCAATGAAATTTCGGCCAATGGTATCTGAACGTCTGATGCTTCAAACGCCGCTTCGCCCGCAGCCGCACACAGCGCCGCGACGTCCGGTACCATTGTTTCCCAGCGCGCATCCTGAATTGTGACGTCTATGTCCGGGTTCCCGGCATCAGACTCAATGGTGTTATCAACTATGGTCATCCGATTTCTTTTCAAACCGCGCGTGTTCATAGGGTGCAGATGCACGCCGGTCATCTTCAACAGAATCGTAGGCCTTCACAATCCGCGATACCAGCGGGTGGCGAACAACATCAGACGACGTGAACTGAACAAAAGCGATGCCCTCTACCCCACCAAGGGTTTCCATGGCATCACGTAATCCTGATCGGATTCCACGCGGCAGATCAACCTGGCTTAGATCACCGGTAATGACCATGCGGGCGTTTTCGCCCAAACGAGTCAAAAACATTTTCATCTGAACAGCTGTGGTGTTTTGTGCTTCATCCAGAATGACGAACGCGTTGGACAGGGTCCGCCCTCGCATAAAGGCGAGCGGGGCCACTTCAATTTCACCGCTTTCCAGTCGTTTTACCACCTGGGCATCGGGTAACATATCATACAGCGCATCGTACAAGGGGCGCAGATACGGATCGACTTTTTCCTGCATGTCGCCGGGCAGAAAGCCCAGTTGTTCCCCGGCTTCGACCGCTGGCCGCGACAATATAATGCGGTCCACCGATCCTTTGACCAGGAGCTCAACGGCCTTGGCGACAGCAAGATAGGTTTTGCCCGTGCCCGCCGGTCCTTCGCCGAATACAAGATCGTTACTGTCAATCGCCCTGAAGTACTCGGCCTGGTTTGCCGAACGCGGCGAAATTGAACGGTTCCGGGTGTGTACCGTTAACTGTGTGTCTTCGACTTTTCCTGATTTATCAGTTGCCATACGCACTGCTGCATCTACCTCATCACGGGAAACTTCAAGGCCCCGTTTTAACCGTTCATAAAGACCGTCCAGTACCTCGCGGGCATCCTGAACGGTCGCTTGGTCGCCAGATACCACCAACTCGTTCCCGCGTGAATGGATGGATACATCCAATAGCTGTTCGAGCCGCGTCAAATTGCTGTGGTGAAACCCGAACAGTTCCTGGACATGGTTGTTGTCGTCAAACTGCATCTCAACGGATGTCTGTCTGGACGCATTATTATTACCTGCAGGAGAAACCGAGCCCTTCATACTGTCTGGGCCATCTTTCGCGCACTATGCGCGTCAGCAGATACATCTTTGCTCGCGATGCCGGCCGCGTTGACAAGGGTCGCCGCGAGACTGTTTTCGCCAGCCGAGTCCATATGAAGAACCTCAATGTCGCCCAACATATGAGCCGGGGCCTGCACATGGACTGCCTGCATATAGGGGCTTCGCCCCACGAGTTGACCTTCGTGGCGTCCAAACTTCTCAAGCAGGACAGGCATGCTTCTGCCGACGCATCCGGCGTTGAATTTCGTTTGCTGTTCAATCAATAACGCCTGGAGCGACGCCAGCCTGCGACTTTTTACATTCTCATCGACCTGGTTCGGCATACCTGCTGCCGGTGTGCCTGGCCGCGGGCTGTATTTGAACGAGAATGCCTGAAGAAAGCCCACATCCCGGATCAGGTCCATGGTCTCCTCAAAATCCGATTCCCGTTCACCCGGAAATCCGACGATAAAGTCCGATGACAGACCGATGTCAGGACGGGCCGCCCGCAGACGTTCAACAAGGTCGCGATACTGCCCCGCGTTATGGCGGCGGTTCATGGCCGACAACACACGATCCGAACCTGACTGAACCGGAAGATGCAAGAAAGGCATGAGCTCGGGCACATCCCGATGAGCCTCGATCAGTTCGTCGTCGACTTCTGCCGGATAGGACGTGGTATAGCGAATTCGATCAATACCCTCGATTTGCGCGACTTCCCTGATCAGACTACCAAGACCCCGTTCCGTGCCATTGCCCGTGGTGCCATGGTATGCATTCACATTCTGACCCAATAATGTAATCTCCCGCGCGCCGGCATCGCGCAGGCGTCTGGCTTCATCCAGAACGTCTGCAACCGGTCGGGAGAATTCTGCGCCGCGGGTATAGGGGACCACACAGAACGTGCAAAACTTGTCACATCCTTCCTGGATGGTCAGAAATGCCGTGCTGTTTTCGACCGTTGCTGAATCCGGCATATGGTCGAACTTCGATTCCACCGGAAAATCCGTGTCCAGAACCGCACCGGCCTGACGGGAGGCCCGAGCGACCATTTCCGGCAACCGGTGATAAGCCTGTGGCCCGAACACCATATCCACATAGGGGGCTCGCCGGGTAATTTCCTCACCCTCGGCCTGGGCAACACAACCGGCAACGGCCAGAATCATACTTTCGCCGACCTGCTGTTTCGCCTGTTTCAGCGCGCGCAGCCGTCCAAGCTCGGAAAATACTTTCTCGGCCGCCTTCTCGCGGATGTGACAGGTGTTCAGAATAACCATGTCCGCGCCATCGGGCGTTGACGAGGCCTCATAGCCCAGCGGCGCAAGAATGTCTGTCATACGATTTGAATCGTAAACATTCATCTGACAGCCATATGTTTTTATGAAAAGGGATTTTGCCAAGGCAGGCTCAAGCTCTGCAAGTCATGAAAGAGAGATGTGGTTTGTTAGAATATGGGTGCAACACCAGATTTCGCAATAACGTTTGCCCGACAACCAATTGCAATGACTTTGTCCACAGGAACCAACAACCGCACGTGAGATTATGCCATATACTTCACACAATCAGTATAGGCAATACTTTCGAAAATAGCTATGGCCGGACCAAAACCCGCACAAATCAGTCTTTCCCGGATTTGTTCGGCTTACCCTCGTCCAACGGCACGCCGTACAACTCCAACCGGTGCCCAACCAGGCGCATGCCATATTCTTTAGCGATTTCGTCCTGCAACGCTTCGATCTTGCTGTTCTGAAATTCTGTTACTTCGCCGGTTTGAACATTAATCAGATGATCGTGATGATCGTCTGTGGCCTCCTCATACCGCGCCCGGCCATCGCCAAAGTCATGGCGCTCCAGAATATCCGCTTCTTCGAACAAACGTACGGTCCTGTACACGGTGGCGATGCTGATACGGGAATCGTGCTCGGACGCCCGCCGATACACCTCTTCAACATCCGGGTGATCGTCGGCGCCGGAAAGGACTTGCGCAATTACCCGTCTCTGCCCGGTCATTTTCATGCCGCGTTCAATGCAGAGTTGCTCAATTCGTGAGACAGTCTTGGGGATTTCCGCTCTCCTGATGCCATTGACGTTGCAGCATCAGAATACTACATCCTGATCACAACCGGCTTTCCTGTATCATAGTAATGCGAGCGGCCTATTCAACTGGTATCGTTAACTCACGAAAAACCGGGTTAGGACTGGAGATTGTGGCTTGAGTAAAACGACGTATTCTGACGCCGACTATCAACTCGACATTTCTGATGAAACCTGTCCCATGACCTTCGTCAGGGCAAAGCTGTTGATAGAACGCATGCAGCCAGGCGAGACAGCGGGTTTACGGCTTCAGGGCGCTGAGCCTCTCGATAATGTGCCGAGGTCCATTCGGGACTACGGGCACGAAATCCTGTCCATGCTTGGTGAGGCGCCCGACACGGCTGAAGATGGCATTCATCTCCTGGTGTTCCAAAAGAAACACTAAGTACGCGACTTTCTGACTCTGCTTTTTGATCGTGGGATATGTTAAGGGGCGTATACGTCAGGGTCGGAGCCGTCCACCATCTGCTCGAATTTTGACATCCGGTGGACGCAAGTACGTGGGTGACGGTGGTAATTCATCGGGGCCCGGCATTCCGCTTTCTGCCGCGATTTCGGCGACCACTGTGGCCTGCGGATGCAGAGAGGATGATAGAACCGCTGATATTTCCGCATCTGCGAATCCGTGTGCCATCATACGGTGGGCAGCGTCACCAGCCAAAACCAATGACTGGTCCTGCTGATTGCCTGCCCGGCAATACGCGGGAATTTCTGCGGGCGCGAGTGCAACGGGTCCACCAACGGCGGAATGATCATTCTGAAAGAGCTGCGCAAAGATATCGTCCCGCTTGGAATCGATCAGTGCCAGGACAGCATGGCCCACGCGCTCATTTTCGGGTACCCCCCGCGCAACTACTTCGAGTGTTGTCACACCGCGAATCGGTATGCCGCTGGCCAGAGCAAGGCCGCGCGCCGTTGCCAGGCCGATTCGAACGCCGGTAAATGCACCGGGTCCGGTGGATACCGCAATCATATCCATTTCCTGCACCTGCGTATGACATTTACTCAGAACTGTCTGGATCATGGGAACCAGATGTTCAGACTGCCCCCGGGCCATTTCGGCAAACAGGTCAGCACGGATGGTGCCATCATCCCAAAATGCGACCGAACAGGCTGACGTGGAGGTATCGAGTGCGAGAATTCGCATGATTGATTCTTTTCCAGCTTGACGCATTTGTGCGCCGGGTCACATATTTCGTTATTAAGATAGCCTACCTTTACGGCGTTGAAACGGCTAGAATCTTTCGAACAACAACCGAACTCAGAGTGCGTATTGGGAAAAGAATGCTGATTGGTCGAAACTTGATGAAATCTTGCGGTTTGCTACTGAGCGGGGCCATTACGCTGCTGGCGGCGATCAGTACACTTGGGTTTTCTACGCCTGTGCCGGCACAGACGGCGTCCGAGCAGCCGGATTCAGCCGTTGTTTTTATGTACCATCGGTTCGGCGACAGTCGTTATCCCTCGACCAATATTCGTCTGGATCAGTTTGAAGCCCACATCCAGGAACTTGTTTCCGGAAAGTACACCGTATTGCCTGTACCTAAAATTATCTATCGACAGCAAAATGGCCTGGGTCTGCCGGACCGTACTGTCGGCATCTCCATCGATGATGCTTATGAAACAATCTATACCGAAGCCTGGCCACGATTGCGGGATGCAGGTCTGCCATTTACGATTTTTATATCCACCGGCCCTGTTGACCAGGGACTGGAAGATATCATGTCCTGGGATCAAATTCGTGAAATGGTGGATGCGGGTGTAACCGTCGGTGCCCATACGAAAACACATCTCCATATGCCGGATTTCGGGAAAGATCGCCTGGTCGCAGAACTTGAGACTTCCAGAGAACGATTTCAGTCAGAGTTGGGAATAACGCCAACTGTGTTCGCATACCCCTATGGTGAAGCCAGTCGGGCGGTTATCTCAATTGTCACGGAGCACGGTTTTGATGCTGCCTTTGGTCAGCATTCAGGAGCCTTTAACAGCGGTGATTTCCAGCTCTACCTGCCAAGGTTCCCGATGAATGAGAATTTCGGTGACATGGGTCGGTTCAAAACGGCCGCGAACGCGCTGTCCATGTCGGCAGCCGACGTTACGCCCGACGATATGACGGTTGCCGCAGCACCCAACGCCCCGGCCATGGGGTTTACCATGCGCCATCCCCTGCCCCGGTCGGATGAGCTGAGCTGTTTTTTGTCACACGAAGGCAAGGCCGACATACTCAGGCTTGGCGAAACGCGGTTTGAAATTCGCGTGGGAACGCCGTTTCCGCCCGGTCGCACACGATTGAATTGCACCCTGCCCGGATCTGGTGAAAACGCTGGCCGCTGGCACTGGTTCGGACAGCAGTTTTATCAGCCGAAAAACTGACAGTATCGCGACATAATCTATTGAGTGTATTACGCGGCTGGCTCGCTCAGTTCACGGGCCAGGCGCGCATCGTCGAACCGGCTCAAACTGTTATGGCTGATCATCGCGCGAATAGCATTGACGTACTCGACGCCAAGCTCGCTATAGCGGTGAAGCGTGCCGGCAAGTACGCGTCCGTCCAACGGCTTGTCCTTTGCCCGCAAGGTCGCCCGCATTTCACGATACTCACGATAGGCTCGGTGTGAGTTCAAATTTCGTGCGTAGGCCCGCACGGAATCAATCAGCGCTTCGAACCTCTTGATCATGTGCTCTTTACCATCGCCCCGGTCCGTCGGCACAAGATTGCCTTCTGCAAATGTCCACTGTCCAAACAACGCGTTGCCTTCTCGGGTAAATCGGGACGTGCCCCAACCGCTTTCCGTTGCTGCCTGCGCCAGCGCCAGAGATGGTGGAACAACATCCACATTCTTCAACAAAGCTTCTGTGTCATTGCGCGAGACGCCAAAACGCTCGCTCATCATGGAAAGCCAGAGTCGATCAACGGCCGATGGCTCTGCTCCGCTGGATAACTCCGCGTTCAGTCGGACCAATCGGGCTCGGTTCGCCAAAATTTCGTCGTTGACCTGCAGCACAAGGGGTAGGACGCTTTTATAAAACAGTGCCTTCTTGACCGCTGTCTCCTGAACATCCGCGAGCGCGGACGGCATTGAAGCCAGAAACACCCGCGGCACAGAAGCACCGTCACGGATGAGATCAAGATCGTAAGCAAGAACCTGCCGCATCTCGGCCACGGTCAGGCCGTTGGTCTCCGGCTTCAAATGCGACAGTTCGGTCGATTCGACCGATATTACGGGCAGTGCGCTGACATCAATCAGATCACCTGATTCCAAATGCGCAACCGGCGCCCTGGTAACACCGGCTGGCGGTGCAATGACAGATACCATAACACCGGCAACCACGAGGCCACCGGCGGCGATCAATGCAAGTTTTTGCACGGCCGAAGGGCCCTGTGCATCTACCTTCAGACAGCTCGACGGTGTCGTGCCTTCATTTTTAGACTGTTTGCTCATGATCCGATTTGCTCAATTGCCACTGATGGTACGCTCCGTTCCCCATAATTTTCGGGTCCCCCAAGACTGGGAACGTCTGGCCAGCTACGCGACCTTCTAACACAGGTCGCGTGCAATTTCTATATGGAGTGATTCCTGTTTGGGGTTCTGGTCCTAACCCGGAAAATAACAAATATCCCCGGATAGATCACCGATTACTCTACTGGACGAACCTCAAGAACTTCCGGTACGTAATATTTCAACATGTTTTCAATGCCATGCTTCAGGGTTGCCGAAGAACTGGGACAGCCGGAGCACGCGCCCTGCATCTGCAGATACACAATGCCCTCCTGAAAACCGTGAAAAATAATATCGCCGCCATCCTGAGCAACCGCTGGTCGCACGCGCGTCTCAATCAATTCCCTGATTTGCCCAACAACACCGCCCTCTTCTTCCGCGCCCTCGGGCACCTGAACTTGTGCGGCCTCGGTAATAATGGGCTCGCCTGAGGTATAGTGGTCCATAATGGCGCTGAGAATCTGGCCTTTCAGCGCATCCCAGTCACCATCCGGGGTTTTAGTCGCAGTGATAAAGTCACCACCCAGGAATACGCCTGCAACACCGGCAATGCCAAACAGGCGTTGTGCCAACGGCGAGCGCGCAGCATCGTCGCCTGCCGTGAAATTTGCAGTTCCCATCTCCATAACGACCTGCCCAGGCAAAAACTTGAGCGTCGCTGGATTGGGTGTTGCTTCAGTCTGAATAAACATGGCGTGTTATGCTCCAAGGTTGCACAAACATTCTATCTTAAAATGATTCCAAACACAAAGCTGGTCTTGTCGGACAGAATAATCAAGGGCCCTAAGCCTGCAGATAACCGAGAATATTGTGAACGTCGTGAATAATCGGCTCTGAAATAGCACGTGCCCGTCCGGCACCTTCCCGCAAAATGCCATCCACGTAGTCCGTGTCCTTAACCAGTCGACGCATTTCATCCTGGATAGGCGACAGGTTTTCAACCGCCAGATCAGACAAGTCCTGTTTGAAAGTGGAAAACTGCTGCTCGCCGTACCTACCAATAACATCGTCGAGTGTCGTGTTCGCAAGTGCCGCAAAGATGGACATCAAATTAGCTGCCTCCGGGCGATCTTCGAGACCCTCTTTTGACGCTGGTAGCGGTTCGGGGTCCGTCTTCGCCTTTCTGATCTTTTTCACGATGGTATCCACATCATCCACCATGTTGATGCGGGAATTATCAGACGGATCAGACTTGCTCATTTTTGCAGAACCATCTCGCAGCGACATAACCCGCGTCGCTTCACCCATAATGACAGGTTCAATAATCGGAAAGAATTCCACACCGAAGTCATTGTTGAATTTCTGGGCAATATCGCGGGCCAGCTCCAGGTGCTGTTTCTGGTCGTCGCCAACCGGTACGTGCGTTGCTTTATACGCCAGAATATCCGCCGCCATCAGATTGGGATAGGCGAACAGGCCGACAGAAGCATTCTCTTTGTGTTTGCCGGCCTTTTCCTTGAACT
>JAJFID010000052.1 GCA_021775325.1 Rhodospirillales bacterium | reverse complement strand
CAAATACAACTGGTACGATATAAAAAGTGATTCAACCACAGGGGGAGTCATGTACAGGTCAAGCTTAAGAAGGTTTCTGTCACCAGTTCTCAGTACACTCGCCGCATTCGCCGTTCTGGGATGCGCAAGTGCTTTCAATCCTTATATCGACAGCCCCCGGTTAGCGTTTGATGACGTCGATGTGTTCGACGACCTGGACAGGGCGGCTGTTTCGGCGGAGACGCTCCGTAAAAAAGTTGTCCAGTATCGGTCTGAAACGGTAACGACTCGCACCATTCTTGGTTACACCACTTTCGGTGCGGCAGCTATCGGCGGGGTCGGCGCTCTCTATGATGCACATACAGACTTCATTCTTGGTGCAGGACTCGTTGCCACCAGCAGCTATACAGGCGGCAATCTGTTTTTCGCGCAAACGAAAGAGCAAATCTACAATGCGGCCGATATTGCAATGGAATGTGCAATCTCCAGCGCAGACTCGGTAATAGCCGTTGGCCAGAATTTTGAGGATGTTGGTGACACCTACGACGATGCATACAATGAACTGGTTGAATTACTTGGCCTCGCCGAAACAAAATGGTCGTCGTCACCATCAACGGCGCAAACCGCTGCCTTGATTACCGCCAGAACAGCACGGGGAGAATTCATCGCCGTCACCAATAATGCAGCGCTGTTCGCTGCCAGCGATGCAAGTTTTGCCCGTATTACCACAAAGGCTGTAACGCTGGTCAAGCAGGCCATGAACGCCAAGTTGGCAAACCAGATGGCCGATCTTGAAACAATTTTCAATGCGGCTCGCAATGTCCCAGGGGCCAGTATCGGTTATGTAAATTTCACGACACCCGATCAGACTGAGACCGCCAGTTTCTTGAGTTTGACTGCTGCCGACGTCACCGTAGAGGCGTTGAACAGGGCTTCGGCGGAGCTCACGAAAATTTCGGTGGCGATTACCGCCAAAATCACGTCAGCAACCAATACAATGAATACACTTGCCACACGATGTGTTCTCCAGCTTCCCGACATCACGCCCTTGGGCACCACTACCGCAATGGTCGATATTGTGGACGAACAGATACTCACCCTGACCGTCACCGGTGGCAAGTTGCCGATCACACCCACATGGTCAGGCGAGAACCCCGACAATACTAAATTGCGGGTAGTCACAACCGCCGGTCGAGACGTCATATTGGTTGCTGGCAAAGACCTGCCCAAGGACAAAGTCTATACACTGATTATCCGTGACAGCATGGCGACACCAAATCCGGTCGAAATCAAGATCAAGACCCCGAAAACGTGACTAGAGCCCATACTCTCTCCATGTCAATTCTCGGTTATTTGCGTAACCGCAGCCTGAGTGCGTTCAGTTTGATGAAACCTTCGGCGTCGCGCATGTCGTAGACGCTGTCTTCCTCGAACGTCACCAGCTCCTCGCTGTACAGGCTGTTGGGTGACTTGCGGCCGGTGGTGATGACGTTGCCTTTGTAGAGCTTGAGCCGGACCGTGCCGCTGACTTTCTCGCTGGCTTTGTCGATGGCGGCCTGCAGCATTTCGCGTTCGGGCGAAAACCAGAATCCGTTGTAGACGATCTCTGCATAGCGGGCCATGATTTCGTCTTTCTGGTGCGCACCGCCGCGGTCCAGGGTGATGCTCTCCATGGCGCGGCGGGCATGAAACAGCACCGTACCGCCGGGTGTCTCGTACACGCCACGGGATTTCATGCCCACGTAACGGTTTTCGACGATATCCAGTGCGCCGATGCCGTTGGTGCCGCCCAGTTCGTTGAGCTTGGTGAGCAGTGCCGCCGGGCCCAGCTTTTCGCCATTCACATGGGTGGGATCACCGGCCTCGAAATCGATGGTGATTTCAAGCGGCGTATCAGGCGCATCCCACGGCGGCGTGACCCGGGTCAGCACGTGATCCCAGTCAGGCTCCACCCACGGGTCTTCCAGTATCTTGCCCTCGCTGGAGACATGCAGCAGATTGGCGTCCTGGGAAAACGGTGGCTCACCGCGTTTGTCCTTGGCCACCACAATCTGGTTCTGCTCGGCGTATTCGATCAGCTTTGTGCGTGATGTGAGATCCCATTCCCGCCACGGCGCGATGATCTTGATGTTGGGCTCCAGCGCATAATAGCCAAGCTCAAACCGGACCTGATCATTGCCCTTGCCGGTGGCCCCATGGGCAACCGCGTCGGCACCCACTTCGCGGGCGATCTCGATCTGGCGTTTGGCGATCAGCGGCCGGGCAATGGATGTGCCCAGCAGATAGGTGCCCTCGTAAATGGCGTTGGCCCGGAACATGGGAAATACATAATCGCGCACGAACTCGTCACGCAGATCTTCGATATAGATTTCCCTGATGCCCGCCCGTTCCGCCTTGGCCCGCGCCGGTTCCAGTTCCTCGCCCTGACCCAGGTCAGCCGTGAACGTCACCACCTCACAGTCGTAGGTTTCCTGCAGCCATTTGAGGATCACCGACGTATCAAGACCACCGGAGTAAGCCAGCACGACCTTGTTGATATCTTTAGCCTGGAATTGGGACATGACGTGACTTTCGCACAGGAGTTAATTGGCGCCGGAACC
>JAJFID010000051.1 GCA_021775325.1 Rhodospirillales bacterium | reverse complement strand
ATACCTGATATCTCCCACCACTGTTCCAAGTTCATCACATAGCGTTCAGTACAGATTACCCGAATCATCATGTTTGGGAACTGTTCCAGAAACAAAAAGTGCAAATTTTGGTGCGTTTTACCATACAAGGTCTTTGACCATTCGGGATTTAGGGCGTTATAAAGGGCCAAATCCGATGACGATGCAGGAACGCCTGTTGCGGACCGCTTCACCGGGAAAAGGAAAATTGATATGACGCGCCCTTTGATGCCAAAGGCCACGGCGGTATGGCTTGTGGAAAACACTGTTCTGACCTTTGAACAAATCGCTGCGTTCTCCGGGCTGCATATGCTGGAGATACAAGCCATCGCCGACGGCGAAGTCGCTATTGGCATGCAGGGACTTGATCCTGTTCGAAGCGGTGAGGTAGACGGGGACCTGATAAAGCGCTGTGAGGCGGACCCTGCCATGCGGCTGGAGATTACCAAGGCAGCATCAGATCATGCGAAACAACAGCGCAAGAAGAAGGGACGTTACACGCCCGTCTCCAAGCGACAGGATCGCCCAGATGCCATTTCCTGGTTATTGAAGAACTATTCGGAACTGACCGACGCACAGATTGGTAAACTGGTTGGAACGACCAAACCGACAATTAACGCGGTGAGAGAACGCACCCACTGGAATTCACCAAATATTACGGCGCAAAACCCTGTCGGCCTTGGACTATGCACCAGCGCGGATCTGGAAAAAGCCATTGCGCTCGCGCGTGCGCGGGCAGGCAATGTTGCAGCAAGCACAGATCAGAGTCAGGAAGCTGAAACGACGGAACCGGTTAGCGACAAACCCATATCCATGCCACCGGCTGCACCTGTGGAAGCCTTGGCGGACATTGCTGTCGACGTATCAGAATCCACGGGCGAGTCTGGCGAGTAACGCTTCGTCAGTATCTGTAAGGTTCCGAAAGAAGCATCAGAAACCGGCGTTGTCGGCAACGGGGACTGTGTAGTTCAGCCCCAGCCTGCCGCCATCGGCGTAAATGCACTGGCCGGTCACGTAGCTTGAGTCTTCACCGGCCAAAAATGCGGCAATAGCAGCGATCTCTTCCGGTTCGCCACACCGACCAATGGGTGTACGTGATAACACCTTGTGTCGCGCGGCTTCATCGGACAGTAACGATTTTGCCATTTCGGTCAGGATTGTTCCCGGCCCGATGGCATTCACCCGAATATTTTCGGTGGCGAGTTCAATTGACATGCTTGTCGTCAATTGGTTCACCCCACCCTTGCATATGACATAGGGCGCAATTGTTGGGACGGACAGTACAGCCTGTACCGACGACATATTGATGATGGCACCACCATCGCCCTGTGCAACCATCTGGCGTGCGACGGCCTGCCCACACAGGAAATAGCCCTTGAGGTTGACGCGGACTGTATCGTCGAAATCTTCCTCACTGATATCCAGGAAACTGGCCATGCGCAAAACTGCGGCGTTGTTGATCAACACATCAACGCGGCCGAATGTCTCGACTGTATAGGCGACGAGCGCTTCAATATCAGTCTTGCAGCCTGTGTCAGTCTGAAGGAAATGAACGTCACCACCCCCGTCACACAGACGTTTGGCCGCTGCTTCTCCGTTTTCCACATCCACATCCGCGATAATGACGCGAGCACCTTCTTTGACAAAACGCTCTGCGCAAGCATATCCAATGCCCCCCGCAGCGCCGGTTATGATAGTCGATTTTCCTGCCAACGACATGGTGTTGTACATCCTGTTCCGGTTAAAAAGTGTCAGGTTCGCGCACCAGCGTAACCAATTGAATTCAACGCGACTTCAATCTCGTCGAGAATAGCCGGATCATCAATCGTCGCGGGTGCCTTGTAGGTTTCGCAGTCAGCAATTTTCTGCATGGTGCCACGAAGAATCTTGCCCGAACGGGTTTTGGGCAACCGGTCGACCACCACAGCCGTCTTGAATGCTGCTACGGGCCCAATCTTGTCCCGCACCAACTTGATCACGTCCGCGACGACGTTGTCATGTGTCACACTGGTGCCAGCGTTCAAAACAAGAAAACCGACCGGAAGCTGACCCTTCAACTGATCCGCCACGCCAATCACGGCACATTCCGCCACATCAGGATGACTCGCGAGCACCTCTTCCATACCGCCTGTCGACAGTCGATGTCCGGCCACATTAATAATGTCATCGGTACGCGCCATGATGAACAGATATCCGTCGTCATCTTTGTAACCCGCGTCGGATGTCTTGTAATAGCCTGGGAACTCTTCCAGGTAGGCCTGCCTGAAACGCTCATCAGCATTCCACAGCGACGGCAGGCTGGACGGCGGCATGGGTAACTTGACGCATATTGCACCAATGTCTCCGTTGGGCACTTCGTTGCAGTTGTCGTCAAGAATTCGGACGTCCCAGCCCGGTGCGGCCACACTCGGTGAACCGGCTTTGATGGGCAGTTCATACAGGCCCATGCAATTTGTCGCAATAGACCAGCCGGTCTCTGTCTGCCACCAGTGATCAATGACCGGTACGCCGAGTTTTTCCTGCGCCCACGATAACGTATCCGGGTCCGTCCGCTCCCCGGCGAGAAAGAGCGTCTGCAGGCATCCCAAGTCGTAGTTCCCAATCAACGTGCCTTCCGGATCCTCTCGTTTGATGGCTCGAAATGCGGTTGGTGCGGTGAACAGAACCTTTACCTTGTGTTGTGATACAACGCGCCAGAAGGCTCCGGCATCCGGTGTTCCCACCGGTTTTCCCTCGTACATGACGGTTGTACAGCCGTGTAACAGTGGGGCGTAGACAATGTAGGAATGACCGACGACCCAGCCGACGTCTGAGGCGGCCCAATACACATCGCCCGGCTCCACGTTATAGATGTTCTTCATAGACCACTTTAACGCCACCATGTGACCACCATTGTCACGTATGACACC
>JAJFID010000006.1 GCA_021775325.1 Rhodospirillales bacterium | reverse complement strand
ACTGATGTTGTCCAGGGTTGCCGTGACACGGGTAGCCGACTTGTCGATGTTGATACGGTCGTTGAGGTCAAGTCCGTAAGGCAATGACATTTCGTAGAGCAGGAGATATTGCGCCGCCAGTTCCCGATCATCAGGAACCGTGTGCCATGTTGTATCATCACCATGCATGTTCTTGTTGAGCCGCTTGATGATGTCGGTATAGCTGTACACATGACGCACACCGGGTTGTGCCCGAAGCCAGGCCGTGAATTCCTCCAAGTGCTGAAGGTACTCGGGGTTGCTCACTCCACCGGGTTCACCCGATTCGACGGAGTATTCGATTGGATACAAGCCGGCCAGGTTATCGATGGCAAACTCGGCGTCGCCGCGGAATTCCACACGGTGGTCGAAATACTCCACCCACTGGTCATTGAGATTAATGGTCGGAACCATGGCCGCCAACCCCAGAGCCGTTGCGCCGAACACAACAAGCACGCTGCGATGACGGGAGATAACAAAGTTGGCCAGCCAGTCCATGATCTGCTCAACAGCGCTTTTTTTCTGTTGTTGCTCCCGAACGCGAACAGGCAGAACACTGATCACCGCAGGCAGGAAAGTCAATGACAGTACCCACGCGGCTGCAATACCAGCCGCTGTAATGTTGCCGAGATCGTGAAACGGAGGTGAATCGGAAAAATTCATAGTCAGAAAACCAACAATCGTAGTCATGCTGGTTATGGTGACCGCCAGTGCATTCATGCGAATGCTTTCTTTCAGCGCGGTAATCTTGTCCATACCATCACGCATAAGGCCGATCAGGGTGACCAAAACATGGATGCTGTCGGCAATAGCCAGGGTCAGTACAATGGTCGGTGCGGTGATGGATATGGGCGTCAACTTAACACCAATGCTGCCAGCAAACCCCATGGCCGCGGCAGTTGAGAATCCGATCACAAACAGTGTACCGATGGTGCCTGAGAAACTACGCAACAGGACAACCATGATTACCAGAAGGATGCCGTACATAATCGGGATGAGGGTCATGGCGTCGCTCTGGCCACTTTCTGCAAAGGCGTTGTTCAGCATGGAAACGCCCGTCAGCACAACCGTCAGATCAGAGTATTCTGCCTCAATATCGGCTCTGAGGGCACGTACATAGCCAACTGCTTCGGGAACTTCGGTTAAACTTTTCTCCGGATACTGTAGAACGATGTTGATCGCGGTTGTGCGTGCATCTCCGGAGATTATGTTGCCCACCAACAGTGGTTCGGTAAGGGCAATCGCAGTACGCCGGTCCAATTCAACCTGAGCCATTTCATCACCGTGCGCGATCAGGTCTTCCACCGTCAGGTCGTCTTCATTGGCCCAGGTGTGCTGGAAGTTGGTGACTGAATCCACTCGGATGGCAAAAGGGGTTTTCCATGCCGCGGCTGTGACGCGTTCCACGGCCGCCGCCTGAGACGGGGTGAAGAGGCTGCCGTCCCGGGGCTGAATAACAAACAGGATATTGTCGTTCTTGGTATAGGTCGCCTGGAAGTTTTCGAAATTGATCAGTTCCGGATTATCGTCACCAAAAAATACTCTGTAGTTGTTGGCAAACTCCAGATGTCGGGCGCCGGATGACACGGCGACGACAGACAGAATGGTGGCGAGGATGATGAGCCAACGGCGACGAATGACGAAATTTGCCAGCTTGATGGCGAGGCGATCGGAAACATTGGTTCCCATAATAAGCAACTCCTGCGCAGTCCGAATTGTTATAACAGAATTATCATTCTGTTTTTGGATCAAAAAATATCGGCTGCCCGCCGATCAATTTAACTCTATTTTTATCAGAATATACGTTCTGTTATTATTGTCAACCCGATGAATCTGGTGAGCCCAGTATGCTAAGGCCGGCCTCAATAGCGCCGCCCAGTTCCGTGGGTTTTACCCCGGCCCGCACCATCAGCGCCAAACCATGGGACAGCGCCACCAGCATCCGGCCCGCGCCATCAGCATCAATCTTCAGTGAAATCTCTCCGGACTTCTGTCCATTGCGAATGGCAGCCGCGAACACCGCGGCATGATCATCGTCAATACGCTGAACCTCGGCGGCGATCTCAGGTTCATGAGGCGCGACTTCTGCGGCGACATTGACGATCAGGCATCCGTTGCAGAACCCTTCGTCTTCAGCATGCCTGCGGATTGAATGCCAGAATTCCAGAATCTCCTGTTTACCGGCATCGGGCTTGCGCAAGTCACCCCACAACATATCTGACATGGATTGTTCGTAATGGCGTAATGCCGCAACCAGCAGTTCCTTTTTGTTGCCAAATGTTCCATACAGGCCATACCGGCTGACACCGGTTTCGGACACGATATCTTCCAGCGACGTATCGGCAAAGCCGTTCCGCCAGAAAACCTGCGTCGCGCCCTCTATTGCCTGTTCCGGATCGAATTCTCTTACACGTGCCATCGTTTCAGAATATATATTCTGTTAACAACCGTCAAGATACCTGAAAATGACTATTTCTGACGAAGGAGTGGTGCGCCCGGCAGGATTCGAACCTGCGACCCCAGGATTAGGAATCCTGTGCTCTATCCTACTGAGCTACGGGCGCGGAGGAGAAGAGTGCTCACTCCGTGGTGTGCCGGGGTGCTATAGCACAGGACCACGTGATGGCTCCACCGAAATCCCCCGCTGAACCCCCAGTCGTTGCACCGGCAATTGTGGTCGCCGTGAAATCTGTTGTGGCCGCGTTGATGGCCCGCTAGGCTCATATCTAACAATGGGTCTGAACCATGATATAAAACCAGGGACGTGTTCTTGAAATCTCTTTATCTATTGCGACATGCCAATGCTGCGGCGCCGGAAGCGGGCAAAACGGATATAGACCGTCGGCTCAGTGATCGTGGCATTCAGGCCTGTCAGCGGATTGTGGCGAATATTCGGGATGACGATATCCGGCCCGACATCATCCTGTGTTCCACCGCTGTACGAACCCGGGAAACGCTGAACCTGATCATGCCCGCCTGGGAGACGCCTGTTCCGGTGCAGTATCTGGACAGCATATACGAGGCGCACCCCGAAGAAATCCGCAATGCCATTGCTGCCCATACAGACGGTCACGACGCGATTATGGTCATTGGCCATAATCCAGGCCTGCAGATGCTGACGCTGGGACTAAGCGACAGCCAGAACAGCACCGCCTACCGGGAAACTGCCGCACGGTACCCCGCCGGTGCGCTCGCAAAACTTACCGTACACCCGGAGCTGTGGGAAGACGTTGAACCCGGCAAGTTCACGTATCTGAAACTGATCCTGCCTTAAGCTTTGCAGTCGTAAACCATCAAACATCCAGATGCAGAGCCCGGAAAACCTGCGTGGCAGTCCGGGAACAGCGACCTCACTTTCTTGCCACCCTTCTGACTTCGAGGCGTTCTACAATGTTCCATCCAATTTGTTCGTAAAGTTCATCGGGAATCTGTTCTTTGAACGGCAACACGGTGTATGAGATCCTGTCGCCCCATACCTCCTTTTGATCCACCGTAGAACGATGCACATCGTCGAGGCACAGGAGCTGGTTGCCATCACCAGTATTTTTCAAACTGACAACGACTCCGTGATACTCGCGTGTGCCGTCGTCGCTGACATCGGATAAGGGACTCTCCGGGATGTCATAATATTTGGGCAGGGTCACGGCTTTACCGTCCCTGTCAACCAGCTCTGCATTCATGTGATCGAGGGACAGTTTAACGAACCGGATGCAGAGCTCGGCTGTGAACAAAGGCTCGTCGCCAAAAATGGCAATCGTCTTTTTCCGTATCATCGGACAGTCGATGTTACATTGATACTCAAACTCATCATGACGTTGGGGTGGCGAGATATACAGAGTGAAAGGTTTTAGGGTGCCGTCCGTCCCCTTTGCGAAAGCTTCCAGTTGAAAAGGCAGGTCCATCAAACAACTCCTCTAATTCCGTTGGCTGGCCGGGCACCTTGGCCCTGCTGCTCACTCATCCTTGAACAGTTCGCGGAGATACCGTTCCGGGTTACCGAGAAAGGCTCTGGTGACACGGACATGCTCGATCTCGTCAAATGTGATGGGCGCGATACCCTCGCCATCGAAGTGCAGGATCTCGGCTCCCGGATAACTCATCAGGATGGGAGAGTGGGTGGCCAGAATGATCTGGGCGTTGCCGGTTTCTTCCCACTGTTTCATGAGACGCAGGAGTTCCAGCTGGCGCATGGGCGAGAGCGCGTTCTCCGGCTCATCCATCAGATACATACAGCGTTTCTTGACCCCGAAACGGTCATTGAAAACAGCCATGAAAGACTCGCCGTGACTCCGCTCCCAAAGGGGACCGCCGTGAACCCTGTGAAGCTCATCCGCATCGTCAATGTAGCGAGCGACGTCCGCAAAAGTGTCTGAACGAAAAAAGAAGCCGTTCGAAACTTTCGGCAACCACGCGGGCCGTAGAGCCTCGCCCAACGCAGTACTGGTCGAGTCGGACGTGTAATGCAGCTGGAAGTTCGCGTCGCCACCGCCAGGGGCAAATCCAGCAAGCTGTGCGATCGCCTGAAGGATCGTCGATTTTCCCGACCCGTTCTCGCCAACAAACAGTGTAACGGCGTGCTCGAACTGAAGCGTGAAATCGTCGGTCAGCAGTCGGGGAAAACGAGAGAATGGAAAGGCGTCTTTGTCCGTCTTCTCTGGAACCAACGATACCTGTTTCAGGAATGGGGCTTTCAAATGACCGATCGCCATACTCACTCACCCTCGTCCTGTTCCAAATCCGAGAAGGTCGGCGGCTTTGTGCTGAATTTCTTGGTCTGCCGTCTGAGTTGATCAGCGGCTTCCAGACGGATGAATGTTCGCCGGAGTTCCGGATCAATGGCGTTGGTGGGTAATTGTCTGAGCCAGTCAGCCTCGAATTGTGGAATGTCATAGGTTCTCTGCGTTTCCATGTCCGCAAGGATTTCATTCATGTATTCAATCAGCCGCTCGTAATCCCGCACATCCCGCAGAAACCGGCAGATGTCGAACAGTACGTAACGCACAAATTCGTCCTTCTGCCGGGCGACTTCCAAAGCCATCTGGTAGCTCTCGAATGCTTTGATCGTGTTTGCGTCTGTGGGGCTACCTGGATGGAGGAGGGGAGAGTAACACTTCGCAATTCTGGTCCATGCGATGGGGTTGTCTGGAAATTCTACTGTCAAATTTTCTGCCCAACGCAAACTGCGTTCCTCGTCACCAGCCAAGTGCAAGAAAGTCGTCAGGTCAACAATAAAAGCGAAGCGCAAATCCGGATCATACTCCGTTTCCAGCATCTCAATAATTCGGTCACCGAGTTCACGGAACCGCTTCTCTCGAATCATTGGAGAACAAATCGAGTCATACTCTTCTAGTCGAGATCGCAGTTCCGTGGTGCTCATTGTACTTCCTTCATGGCTAACTGGGCTTCACTGGACTGATCGCGACCGACATCGACCTAAAAACAACAACATATGTTGCCATTTTGTTCTTTATCTACAATTTACATGAAACACATACTAAATCAACCTACGCGTTCGTATAAAATCCACGAACTGAACCACCGAAACAGATACTTCTATTACGAAAAGCAATGCGATCAATGTGTGAAAGTGCTGCGTGCTGTAAAAAGAGCGAGTTTCTTCTTATCAAAAACAGGATTTGCGATGGCGTGGAGAAGCAGGGCGTCACATTAGCCAATAATTGGCCCATACAACACTATTTGAAGGTATTCCCTCTAACCGGGCCGCAACATTACGTCTTGAATGGAGCGTTCGCTTCCAAAACTATTTTGTTGCCGCTGGAGTCTAGAAGACGCTCGGATTTATGTAGAACTTGATTTCGGATGAACTGAAACGCCAGTTCACGTGCTTGTTCCTCATCCGCACCGAATATGAAGTATGGCTTTAATCTGACAAACGAACAGATCACCAAGCAACAATGCCCCCGTGCATCATCGAAGTCTGGATGAGATATCCAAATAGAAAGGGGAACGACGTTCCCGTCGTTCCCCTCTGCATACGCTTCAAATCGAAAAAATTCTTTCGTTAATTGTTCCATTTGTCTAAAGGCGGCAAGTAATCTATCTCGATGCCACGCAAGCAAGCGTCGTATCGTGACATAGCTGACTCGAAGCATCGTCTTGCTGCTGCCGCTCCTCTTTTCCTCTTTATGGCATTACATACTGGTATGTCGACATTATAGTGCAAATATTCACAATGTTCCAAACCTTCATCTTCGGGATTACCGCCACTGCTATTCATCTGAGCAATAACGGCCTTTTTCTCGGTTTCTGACTTGGTTTGCCACCATGCCCATGCGGCAGTGACTGTCATTCCCATAAAGACCGCGACTTCATACACAATGGCCGGGATGGCCGGTGCCAACGCGGTCTGTGTTGCGCCTGTTTTCGAGTTCTCCGGCTCTTTCGTCTGGTTGAGTTCTTGAATCGGCGCGCTCCCGAGATGCTTACCAAGCGTCGTTGCAGTTTCACCTTTAGGTTTCATTATGCCGTCCCGGCGTAACCCATTATCCGATTGGAATGTTTCAATCGCCTTGAAGAGTGGCTCGTCCGGATACTCCGTCAAACCATAGGGAGGTGTTGCGAAATAACCAATGTTGCGAAATGCTTTCTTCGCACGCCGTGTATCGTTCAAGTCACCGTTGTAAGAACGTCCGAGTGTAGAATTGAGGCCAAATGGTGAAATCATCTTCATATCCTTCTGTATTACAGGCATCGCCAATCAGAAAACTGTCGCCTTTCCGAAGCGAGCGCAAAACCCCCGCAATCAGGAATTGCGTACAGGGCAACGAATTGTGTGAAGGAACGTTATCCGCGTTTGGTTATCCAGATTCACAGGGCCCGCGGGCGTACCGTACAATAATATAGGATTATTTACTTAAAATGTCAAGAGAAATCATAATGCTTTTCGAAATCGGCTCCTGACAGACAGACTGTCACCACCGCGACGCAAACCATTTGCGGCACAGAAACGGCACAGCCCCAGGCTCTAGAACCGTCACAAAGCCCATAAGTCATTAGAAAGATTGGCGCACCCGACACGATTCGAACGTGTGACCTCTGCCTTCGGAGGGCAGCGCTCTATCCAGCTGAGCTACGGGTGCCGCGCGGGTGGAACTTACGCCGGGACCGGGGGTTGTGCAAGTATGGGAATGAAGCGACCAGATGGAATAATCGAGTCAGTATCAGCTCAAAACTTCAGGAGAGTTTCATCCTTTTACACTATAAATCAGTGTAATTACCTAGCGCCGCTCAAAACAGCCAACAATTTCAACATGCGCGGACCACCGGAACTGGTCCACAGGGATTACGCGGACAAGTGAGTAACCGCCTTCAACAAGGACCCGGGCGTCCCGCGCGAAACTGGCTGCATCGCACGAAACCGCGACAACAACCCCAACCGTCGACTGCGCCAGTTCGCGCACCTGTTTTTGTGCACCGGCACGTGGTGGATCAAACACAACCGCATCAAACCGGTTCAGTTCCAGATGGGTCAACGGATCGGAAAACAGATCCCGACGCACTGCTGATATGGGTTTCAGGCCTGAGGAATGATTGGCAGTCCGCTGCAGGGCGTCAATGGCCGAGGCGTCGCTGTCTGCTGCGTAAACCTGCGCGGCATGGGCCAACCGCAATGTAAATGGTCCTATACCGCAAAACAGGTCAGCCACGTGCGCAGCCTGCCCCAAATGTTCGACAACCAGTCCGGATAACGTCTTTTCACCCATCTCGGTGGCTTGCAGAAATCCGCCCGGCGGGACGATATTTCGAGACGAGCCCATGATCAATTCAGGTGCGCGTTGTTCCACGACCGTTTCGCCATTTACGGACAACCGGGCAAGTTCGCGTTTTTGCGCGATGGTTGTCAGATCAACGTGTTGATCATAATTCAGATCACCAGGGCCTGTAATATTACAGTCCAACCCCGTCGACGTGGCCGTCATTTGAACGTCCAGCGCACGACACGCACCAGCCAGTGCTACGCCCAGTTCGCGCGCAATCTGGAAACAACCCGACAGTTCGGGCGCCAGTACGGGGCATGCGTCGATTGCCATGAGCTGTCGTGATTTTGCCCGCATGAAACCAGCCTGAACGTCATAGCCGGACATTTCCACATGTATCGTTACCCGGCGTCGACCGGTGCCATGTGCGTCTATCAGTGATTCAACACCATTGTTTAGCCCCTGCCGTTCAAGGGCCGTTACTACCACGTCCTGTTTCCATTCGATGTAGGCGTCCTGTTTTAAATGCTGAAGTGCGCAGCCGCCGCATGATCCGAAATGCGGACACAATGGCGAAATCCGGTCAGGGCCTGGGGTCATGATTTCAACCAGATTTCCACGATCACCCGTTACGCTGGCCCGGACAGTGTCACCGGCCACAGTGTATGGAACGTAATACCGCGCCTTGCTTTCGCCCTGAGCATCATCCTGGCCATCTTCGTGGTTGTTCCAGCCAATACCATCCCCGCGATGACCAATATAGGCGATATCCAGTGTTTGCACGTCGCCTGTAACATCGATCTTGCCCCGACGATATCCGGGTTTTCGCCAGGCCGTAGTCTTTGATTTACCGGCTCGTTTTTTCATGCCCACACCATCGTTTCCTGAGGGCCCGAACAGACCACGGTCATTGGGACAGGTAAAGCGTGGACCTCCATATCGAATATCGACTAGATTAACGTGTAACTGGACGTCATGTTGAAAGAGCTGTCTATGCCGACAGAAAAATCCGTTCCCATACCGCCTCTGCAGGAGCAGCGATATGACGCGCTGGTGCAGGGCTCCGGCGATATTGTCAGCAGGTACAAACCTGATGGCACGCTCATGTATGTTTCCGAGCGGTATTGTTTGTTTTTCGAACGTTCTGAACAGGAACTCCTAGGCAGGACAATATTCGATTTTCTTGACCGGGATATGCACGACGGCACAAAAAAGCGGTTGTCCATGATTTCAAGACAAACGCCTGTTATCGAAGGGCAAAATGTCATCATCCAGAAACATGGTGGCCCGCGTAGCGTCGAATGGACCACGTCCGGCATATTCGACGACAAAGGTAATCTGATCGAATTCCAGTCGGTGGGTCGCGACGTGACCGAGTTTAATGACACCCGGGAACAGCTTTCCATGAGCGAGCTTCGCCACCGGCAGGCTGTTGATATTGCCGGATTGGGTTACTGGGTGTGGGATGAGTACGACGACCGCCTGGCCTATTGCTCGGAACATGCGGCATCAATTTACGGCACCAGCGTTGACCAGGCGCTGCAACGCTCCAGCACGTTGCAAGGCAATTTGCAGGTCGTTCATCAGGATGACCGTGAACGGTACAATCAGGTTATCTTCGATGCCGCCAATAATCTGACCAGCTACGACATTACCTTTAAGATCGTTCGACCGGACGGGCAACTGCGTTTCCTGCGCGAGTTGGCAGAACCCCGTCTCGACCTGAATGGCAAACTGTACCAGACCCTTGGCACCATTCAGGACGTTACGGAACGGGAGCTGGCGGCGCAGAAAATTGCCCGCATGGCGCGTTATGACACACTGACTGATTTGCCCAATCGGTCACTGTTTTTTGACCGTCTCGAAACCGGCATACGTAGTGCCGCGCGTGATCGCAAACCCCTGGCTGTATTATTTGTAGACCTCGATGGATTCAAGCCAATCAATGACACCTATGGTCATCAAATCGGAGATGATCTTCTGGTCGAGATCGCAAAACGCATGAATACCTGCGTGCGTGCCTCGGATACGGTTGGTCGTTATGGCGGGGACGAATTCGTTGCGTTGCTCGGCGGCGACATGGACGCAGAACGCTCCAGTATTGTGGCCGGGAAAATACTGGAAGAAGTATCACGGCCAATCAACATCAACGGGACCACATTGAATGTGGGTGCCAGCATTGGCATTGCGATTTTCCCCACCGATGGGAAATCATCGGAGGAATTGATGGCCGCCGCAGACGCGGCGATGTATGACGTGAAACGTAATGGCAAAGGTGGATTTCGCCAAGTCTCCCATAACACCTGATCCGAAACCCAAGCCCTGGCAATGTCCTAACTGGTGGTCGGTGTGGATTGTCGAACACCCGATAAAAGGGGGAAATACACGACAACGAACAACACGAAAGCCGAAGCCCACAAGAAAGCTGACAACCCGAGAATCTCGGCATAAACATCCCCCGAAAACATGGGGGTGAGAACACGGAGCATGGCACCAGCTGAAACCAGCCCGTATATGGCTATTGTTCCCGGTCCTGCCAAAAGACCCTGACCGGAATGCCCGAGCGACGCACGTGTCATCATGGCTAACGTCATGGTGCCTATACCGCCGGCTGTGACGGCATGAATGCCGGACAGCGGAACAGCGCCTGACCAGATAACCTCCGTGCCCAACAACAGCAATCCAAGTGCGATCCAGCCGTAACCAACATGGAGAATAATGACCAGCGCATCAGAAGCTGTTGCATAACCGCACCAGCGGGACATCCTGACGCCGTGTATTGTCCCGGACGCCATCAGCAACCATCCTGAAAGTGCTAATTCTGGTTTGGCGGTCCACAAAGCCAGTGCGCCCAGCAAAACCAGAAGACTGAATCGATCAAATCCTGAAAATGGTGTGGGTGATATATCTACGCCCCGTTTCTTGAGCCAGTTTCCGGTGAAACTCGGGATAACGCGGCCACCGATCAAGGCGATCAACATGACAATCACGGACAGGCCCATACGTTGCCCCACAGCAGCATCCGCGAACGTATCATTTGCCGCCAAATGGTCTACGAGATTTGAAATCGCATACAGACCCAGGGCAGCAGAAATGGGTAAGTTCTTCCAGTTCTTTCCTGCGATAATCTCGCGCAGAACCACAATCACAACACAAACAGGAAAAGACACGTCGACAAACATCACGACTGGCGGGCTCATGAGCCCCTGCATCAGTCCCGCAGCACGGCCCAGCGCCCACAAGACAACCAGCAACGCCAATGCTCGGCCGTTGACTGGTAATCGACGTGTCCAGTTGGGAATCGCCGTCAGGATGAACCCTGTGATAATGGCACCAGTATATCCAAACAACATTTCATGGACATGCCATTTCAGAGCATCGGGAACCCTCAGGTCCAATATGCCCGTAACCGACATGACCCAAAGGCCCACCGATATGGCAGCCCACGTCGCGCCTGCAAGAAAGAATGGGCGAAAACCCTGACTCAATAATTTCTCCAACCAGGTACCGGTCATATTTGTGAGTTCCAGATCATGTTGCGTAACATACAGCGGCACTATGAGAGTCGCTTGCGATGAACACCTTGACCGAAATCAAGGGTTCAATGAAACGCCGAGTTTTCTGACATTGGTATCTGCCCCTGATGGCAGTGGTTTATCCGGCATCGCAATCCAGCTTTCGATATCCTGCCAGATAGTTTCAGCCATTAAATCCCTGATCAACATATGATAGCCGTTTTCATACAGTGCGATGCGCCGATCCCCTGAACGGGAAATCGGTAAGGATTTCAGCATTTTTTTTGTCGGGCCCATGGCGATCACTTCGTCTCGTTCACCATACAGTATCAAGGCCCGGGCACCGAAGTCCGGCGCTGCCGCCTGCGCCCGGTCCATGAGATTGACGATTCCCCAAATCGCGTCGACCCTTGTTTCCTTTATGACCAGCGGGTCTCGTCCCAGTTTGCGTAACATCTCAACATTGTCTGATGGCGTGATATCCAGGCCCCGGCCGGTCAGGTGTAACCAGGGAACCGTATGCACCGCCAGCCACAAGGCGGCACGCTGGTAGAATGGCATGGTGCTGCGCCCCCAAACTGCTGGTGCAGCCAGGACAAATCCGTCGGGAACCAGAGGATTCACGCCAACTGCGGCCGTCATCAGTACGGCACCACCCATGCTTTCTCCCAACATGAACACGGGCGTTTCCGGGTATCGTTTTTTGAGCAGATAAAACACGGACTTGGCATCCGTTACGTAGGCGTCCACACCGGCCCAGTATCCGGCGTCTACTGTTCCACCGAAGCCGCGTTGATCATAGGCAAAGCTTGCAATCCCCCGGCTGCGCAAATACGCACCCAGGTCATCAAAAAAACGCCCATAGTCGTTGAAGCCGTGCAGGGCGATCACAATTGCCTCGGGCTCCCCGTCATCAGGAACCCATTTGTGCATAGGCAAACGCGTGCCATCGGCCATGACAAAGGCGTCGGACTGTATTTCTGGTAACTGAACCTGTGGCCCATACATCATCGTAACCGGGCTACAGGCCGCCAGATGTAACAGCACTCCCAGAGCAGCGATACAGGTACGAAACATCAAGAGAGTTCATCATCATTACGTTTTGTACCGGTCAGGGACATGAAGATATCTTCCAGTTCTGCCTCCTGTGTGGACACGTCGATAATACCTAGTCCAGCCTCGCTGATCGCCGCGAGCACATCGCCGGAATTGGTTTTGCTGGGTGGATAACTGAACCGCAATTCGCGGCTGTTCTTTTGTTCGACATTAAACTGGCGAAGCACGTCGGGTATCCGCGTCACATCACAATCGAATACGACCGTAATTTCTTTTGTATCCAGCCACTGTAACAAGTCTGTCGTCCGTTCATTGGCAACAACCTTGCCATGATCAATAATGGCGATCTGATCGCACAACTCTTCTGCCTCTTCAAGATAGTGCGTGGTCAGCAGCACTGTCGTGCCTTGACTGTTTAACTGTTTGACGTACTCCCAAAGCTGATGGCGCAGTTCTACATCGACACCTGCTGTCGGTTCATCAAGCACCAGAATGGGTGGTGAATGCACCATGGCCTTACCAACCAATAACCGGCGGCGCATGCCGCCAGACAAAGATCGGGAATAGGCATTGCGTTTGTCGCCAAGCCCCACAGCATCGAGAATCTCGTCTGTGCGTCGGTCCCTTTTCGCCACACCATAGAGGCCAGCATGCAAGTCCAGCAGTTCGAACGGCGTAAAGAATGGATCCATGTTGAGTTCCTGAGGCACGACTCCGATGGCCCGGCGTGCCTCACGCATATCGTCTTCGATGTCGTAGCCCCATACACGAGCGACACCGGCGGACCTGATAACCAGTCCGGACAGGATATTGATCAGGGTCGACTTCCCTGCACCGTTGGGACCCAATAAACCGAAGAATGAGCCTCGTGGGATGGATAGTGAGACGTCATCCAGTGCCATGTGGTCGGGTTGTTTTCCCTGTCCCGCATAGGTCTTGGACAGGCCCTCCAGTTCAATGGCAAATTCAGGAAAATTGGTCGTCATGGAGGTTCAGTTGATCGTTGGGGACGAGTCCTTCGGTAGCACCCCGACACCGCTCAGTCAAAGACCAGAAGAAAAGTTGAATTATTAACCGCCGGGATACGACCAATTCATTGATTGTCTCCCGGCAATGGTTATCATCATCCTATCAATGACAGCCGGTTGAGGAGTATCGCATGAAAGCGGACGAAACCATTTATGTTGCCGATACAACAATCGGATGTGATGGCGGTGGTGGTGCGCTTGGACACCCCATGGTTTATCTGGAGATAAGTACAGACGGATCAATAACCTGTCCGTATTGCAGCCGTCACTTTGTCCTGGAAGAAGGCGCCGGTCAGGCGTCAGGACACTGAGCGCCGCCACCGGAAAGCCAGAGCACGTCTACCTGATTGACGGATCAGGATTCCTGTTCCGCGCTTTTTTCGGCGAGATTCGAAGCCGTAACCCCCTGAAACGAACAGACGGCACCTATACCGGAGCGGTTTTCGTTTACACCAAGATGCTGATGAAACTGGTGGAAGATACCGATGCGGATCACATTGCCGTGCTGTTCGACACCAAACGCAAGACATTTCGTAACGACATATACGAAGACTATAAAGCTAATCGGGATGCGCCGCCCGAAGAACTGATCCCACAATTCGCGCTGGTTCGTGAAGCCACAGATGCTCTCAATGTTGCACGGCTGGAAATTGAAGGTTACGAAGCAGACGATCTTATCGCCACTTACGCACGCCACGCTACAGAAGCCGGAGCCGATGTTACCATTGTGTCGTCGGACAAGGACCTCATGCAACTCGTGACCGACAAAGTCACCATGTACGACGCTATGAAAAACAAGCGCATCGGCCCGGATGAGGTGGTCGAGAAGTTCGGTGTCGGCCCGGACAGGGTCGTGGACGTACAGTCTCTGGCCGGAGATTCTACCGACAATGTGCCGGGCATTTATGGAATTGGTATCAAGACTGCGGCACAGCTTATAAATGATTTTGGCGATCTGGATTCGCTTTTGGCCAGAGCCGAAGAAGTCAAACAGCCAAAAAAACGCGAATCCCTGATCAATGAGGCGGATGCCGCACGGGTGTCCCGTCAACTGGTAACGTTGAAAGACGACGTCCCGGTGGAAATGCCGTTGTCGGATTTTCAGATAAAACAGCCTGAATCGGAACAGTTGTTCGACTTTCTCAGTAAAATGGAATTCAAGTCCCTGGTTTCGGTCGTCGCGAACAAATATGGACTAACCGTCCCTGAGACCTCCAGGAATAGTAATGCCATTTCCAGTGTTGATGCGGACAGAACTGACACCACCCCTGAACAAACCGATGGCAAGTCACGCCATCCCAAACTGAAAGCCGCGCCCGGCGACACGACCTACGAACTGGTTCAGACAACAGACGCCCTGAAGAGTTGGGTTGATCACATCTACAAACAGGGTTCCGTCGCGGTGGACACCGAAACGACCTCTCTGGATTCCATGACCGCCGATCTGGTGGGCATATGCCTGTCATGCGAACCCGGCGAAGGTTGTTACGTTCCGTTGGGCCACCGGCAGGCAGAATCACAGGGCGGGTTTGATTTCGGCGATGGCGGCAGCGGCGACCTTTCGGGGTCAACCGGATTGTTGCCTGGCCAGATTTCCATGGGTGAGGCCATCGCGATACTGAAACCCGTACTGGAAGATCCCTCAATCCTCAAAATCGGCCAGAACATCAAATACGATATGCAGATTCTCGCCCGTTATGGCATAGAGATCACGCCCATCGACGACACCATGTTGTTGTCCTATGTAACGGAAGGTGGTTTGCATGGACATGGCATGGATAGCATGGCCAGCCGCCATCTGGACTATGAAACCATCAAGTTTTCCACGGTCGCGGGTTCCGGCAAGTCCAAAGTTACCTTTGATCTGGTGCCCCTGGACAAAGCACTGGATTACGCGGCCGAGGACGCAGACATCACCTGTCGACTGCATCACGTCCTGAAGCAGAAGCTGGTAGAGGACCGTTTGGTCACCGTTTACGAAACGCTTGAACGTCCGCTGATTAGCGTTCTGGACACCATGGAACGCACAGGAATCAAGGTGGATTCCAATGTACTTTCATCTCTTTCGCGGGACTTTGCAGCTCGAATTGCCGATCTTGAGATTGAAATTCATGAACTCGCAGGACGGCCCTTCAACGTGGCGTCACCAAAACAACTGGGCGAAGTTTTGTTTGACGATCTCGGTTTGCCTGGCGGTAAAAAAGGCAAAACAGGTGCCTATGGTACGGGTGTCGATGTGCTGGATGTACTGGTTGCTGACGGCCACGAGTTACCCACCAAGGTTCTTGAATTTCGCCAGTTCTCAAAACTGAAAAGCACCTACACGGACACTCTGATCGAGCAAATCAACCCGACAACAGGGCGCGTGCATACGTCCTATGCACAGGCCGTGGCATCGACAGGCAGACTGAGCTCATCCGATCCGAACCTTCAAAATATCCCGATCCGTACGGAAGAAGGCAGAAAAATTCGCACTGCTTTCATTCCTGACGACGGATACACGTTGCTGTCCGCAGATTACTCTCAGATCGAGTTGCGTCTGTTGGCTCATGTTGCCGATATCGACGCATTAAAAGAAGCGTTCCACAATAATCTGGACGTCCACGCCATGACCGCCAGCCAGGTTTTCGATGTACCCATCGAAGGCATGGATCCCATGGTTCGCCGCAATGCCAAGGCGATTAATTTCGGTATTATCTATGGTATCTCTGCCTTTGGTCTCGCACGCCAGTTGAACATCTCGAATGGCGAAGCCAAAGCCTACATCGAAGCCTATTTCGAGCGCTATCCTGGTATCCGCCAATACATGGACGAAACAATCGCCCACGCAAAAGAATACG
>JAJFID010000050.1 GCA_021775325.1 Rhodospirillales bacterium | reverse complement strand
TAACGGCAAGACCAGCGCCCAACAGTTTCGCGGCTTCGAGTTCCATGGTTAATTCCTCTTTTTCTAGAATAGTGACTTTGGATAATCAGTTAATGATGAATTAGCGCTATGACTGCGATCAGTGCAGATGTAACGCGTCGTGAAGATAAAGGCAGGTCAAAATAGTAAAGACGAACGCCTGTAGGAAAGCGATAACGAATTCCAGTCCGGTCAGCGCTATTACAAATGCCAGCGGCAGCACACCAAAAGCACCCAGTGAAATAACAAACCCGGCAAACACCTTCAAGAGCGTGTGGCCTGCCAGCATGTTGGCAAAAAGGCGAACACTGAGGCTGATAGGCCGTGACAGATAAGAAATGATTTCGATGGGGATCAGCAGTGGCGCCATGTACATGGGTACACCTGGCGGCATGAAAAACGTAAAAAAGTGCATCTTGTGTTTGGCCAGTGCAATCAACGTTACGCCAATGAATACAAATGCGGCCATTGAGAACGTGACGGCAATATGGCTGGTAAATGCGAAGCTATAGGGAACCATGCCCCACAGGTTACCAAACAGGACAAACATGAAGATGCTGAAAATAAACGGGAAGTACGTACGACCTTCGTTGCCAACAGTATCTTTCACCATATTGGCAATAAAAATGTAGCTGAGTTCGGCCATGGATTGCCAACGCCCCGGTACGTGCGCATGTTTTCTCATACCCAGCACCAGAAATGCGGAAATGGAGATCACCGTCAGCACCATAAACAGGGATGAATTGGTAAACGAGGCATCCAGATCGCCGATCTCCATAGGGATCAGCTGTTTGATTTCGAACTGTGAGAGCGGACTGTGTTTTTCTGCAGACACGCTTGGCAACCCCTCTAAATTTATTGACCGGTCTGTTTCTTCGCCAGATCAGGTAAGTTTATAAGTTTCTACCGTTCTTTCAAGTCGCTGTCCTGTTGATCCCGGTCATTTGTATTCTGGTAACTGGTGGCATAACCAAACCCACTTGCCAGTCGATAAACATTCAGGATACCGGCAGCGCCTCCAAGGACAACAAAAACCAGCATGATCCAAGGGCGCGTATCCAGCCAGTCATCCAGAAACCAACCAATAAGCGCCCCTACAACCAGCGCGGAAACTAACTCGACAGCGACCCGGAATGCAAGCCCAAGTACGTTGCTTGGTGGCGCTTTCAGGTTCATGGCAAGCTTGGATGGTTTTCGGCGCTGTTCGCGCAGTTCCCTGACTCGACGGTCTAGATTCTCAAGGTCTTGTTTTTCCTCAATTTTCTGCTTTCCATCCGAGGGATCATTGTGGTCTTCAGACGATGTATTCATGCTTGCCAGTGTCCAGATAAAAACGTCTGTGGAAAACTTTTTTTTCGCTTATCTCTCATATTGACGAAAATTCTCCTGTGGATTCCAGATTTATATCGGGTTTACGTCGTACGACGGCCCCCATCGGGCAATGCGCAAGCGCGTAGCGACCAGTAAATAGCAAGTAATCCGGATGCCGTATTGGCGATGGCGACGGCCCAGAACACACCACCAATACCCGCCAGAGAGCTTGCCAGCATGGCGAGTGGCACCATAAGTACCATCATACGGATGATAGTCAGTGACAGTGATCGAACCGGTCTTGCGACGCTGTTGAAGAATGCGGCAGCAACCATGACTGCGCCGTGGAATGCATATGACCACGGTACAATCCGCAGATACATATCTGCGGTGCCACTTATATCCGGGTTGGAATCGAACAGGGGCGTGATCATTGGTGTCAGGGCAAACAGGACAATACTGCCACCAATACCGAAAATGGCGCAAAACCGAAAACAGAGAACCACTGCTTCCCGAGCCCTCAATGTCAATCCGGCACCCCAGTTCTGGCCCGCGACGGGCCCAATGGCGGCGGACAGGGCATATAGAACGACCAACGCCAGGCCTTCGATTCGTGTGGCGACGCCAAACGCAGCAACAGCACCGACGCCATAAGATGCAACGATGGCGGTCAATACGGCTGCAGCCAGTGGGTTGAGCATTTGATTCACGACCGCCGGTGCGGCGACGAATAGAATTTCTCTGGCCGATTGCTGAAAGCGCAACCATCCGGGCCAGAACGACGTGATCAGGTTCTCGCGGAAATGCAGGATAATCAACGCTCCGACCAACGTGAAAATTCGGGCGACAAGTGTTGCCCAGGCCGCGCCAGCGATCTCCATGCGGGGTGCGCCCAAAAGACCAAAAATCAGGATGGGATCCAGTACAGCATTGAGACCAGCCGAACCAATCATGATCAGGCTTGGCCATTTGGCGTCTCCACAGGCCCGAATCGCACTGTTGCCCGTCATGGGGACAATCAGAAAGACAATGCCGATGTACCAGGGGACCATATAGGCGATGATCAACGGCATGGTTTCGTCGTCCGCACCCAACAGCCGGAAAACCGGTTCGATGGTCAGGATGCCAATTATAGTGAACACAGTTGAAATGACTAATGTCAGCGTAAGTGCATCTGTCGTCAGCCTTTGAATATGTTCCCGGCTTGATCCTCCAATGGCCCGGGCGATAACAGATGTGGTGCCCGCGCCCAACCCGATACCCACAGAGAACATGATCATGGAAACGGGTGCCACGAACCCCATGGCCGCGAGTGGCAATGTGCCCAACTGACCGACAAAATACACATCGGTGACACTGACTGCGACGATGGCGAGAATGCCCCATACCATGGGAACTGTCATCTTGGTCAGGTGTTGGCCGATCGAGCCTGTGGTAAGGCGTCCGCCAGATGCCGCTTCATTCTGCGCCATTGTGATGTCATGATTCCCGGTGAGAGGATGGGTCCGGCGCATCATTGCCCAAGGCAGACTTATGTGCAATCACAGGTTTGTTTGCAACGAAACGTATGTTGGTCGGTGCCGGAGTAAGAAGTATCGCGCTGCTGGCGGCCATCTGACGGCATCACACCCGTCTACGAAATATGATGCTGAGGTTATTGGCTGGCATTTCGACAACCTTTTCAAGCACAAGTCCGTGCTTGTTTGCGAGAGCCTCCACATCATCGAGATCGCGAACGCCCCATGCCGGGTCCTGCATTTGCAGGAATTCATCAAACGAGGCGTTGCTTGGTGCAAATGCTACGCCGCGTTGTCGAAACGGGCCATAAATAAACAAAATTCCATCCGTGCCAAGTACGCGGCGCGCACCCGCCATCAATCCCACAGCGCTGTCCCAGGGTGAGATGTGAAGCATGTTCATACACATAATGGCGGAAACAGTATCGGTCGGCCAAGATGACTCGCGCGTATCAAGATATACAGGTGCACGAATGTTCCCCCCGACATCGTCCGTCCAACTTTGAATACTGGCGAAGTTATCGCGATCAATATCTGTCGGTTGCCATTCAAGTCCTGGGAAATGAGGTGCCAGATAGGCCACGTGTTCGCCGGAGCCGCTGGCTATTTCCAGGACGGTGCCAGAGTCAGGTAATATGTCGTGCAGGATAGATAAAACGGGTTCCCGATTACGGAGTGTCGCCGGTGCGTGTCGTCTCAGCGAGTCATCGGTCACTGTTCAGGCTGCGCCCGCAGCCGATGAGTCCCGAATGGATTCGGCCTGTTTCAGGTCGACCGAAACAAGCTGGGATACACCGCGCTCTGTCATGGTGACACCGAACAGACGATCCATACGGGCCATGGTCATGCGGTGATGTGTAATGACGATAAACCGGGTACCCGAACCGGCAGCAATGGTTTCGACCATTTTGCAGAACCGGTCCACATTGGCGTCATCAAGTGGCGCGTCGACCTCATCCAACACGCAGATAGGCGCTGGGTTACTGAGAAACGCTGCGAACAGCAGAGCCGTTGCCGTCAACGCCTGTTCGCCACCAGATAAAAGCGACAGGACTTGTAGTTTCTTGCCGGGTGGACTGGCCATGATCTCGAGGCCTGCTTCCAGCGGATCGTCGGCATCAGTCAACTGCAGATGCGCCGTACCACCACCAAATAACTGGACAAACAGTTTCTGGAAGTTCTCGTCTACTTCCTTGAACGCTTCCAGTAACCGCTGGCGACCTTCACGATTCAGTTCGGCAATGCCGCGCCTGAGTTTCTGAATGGCCTCCGTCAGATCACCGCGTTCCGAATTGAGGGTGTCGATCTGCTCGGTCAACTCCTCGGCTTCCTGCTCGGCGCGCAGATTAACTGGGCCCATGGTGTCACGTTCGCGAATCAGTCTTTCCACGCGCCGCTCAGCCGCTTCCATGTCCGGTAATTTGCTGTCATCGGTGACGCCTGCCAGCTCACGCAGATTTGCGGGCACGGTTTGCAGTTTTTCAGACACGCGTTCGGCAATGGAATCCAGGGTCACACGGTTTTGCTCAACAATGCCTTCCGCCCGGGCACGAGCCTCGCGGGCATCTGCCAGCGCACTTTCGAATTCGCGCAGAATTCGGGACAGTTCATTGACGCTGTTTTCGCTGGCCGCAAGTTTATCTGCTATGTCGCGACGCTTTTTCTCTGAAACTTCAACCTTACCGGCAAGCTCAAGGCGTTGTGTTTCAATCTCGGAAGGCAGATTTTTGAGACGCTCCTGCTGCGCACCCAGTGTTTCCAGGCGGGCCTCAAGTTGCTCAATTTGTCCTGACGCATCGTTTTGACGGCTGTGCCATGATTCCAGTTCGCGGCCAATATCGGCAATACGCCGCTCGCGTTCTTCGGCAATTCGGGCGAGACCAGCGTACTTGCTCTGACAATCGGCCTGCGTTCCGCGCCGCTCACCCAGTTCAGTGCGAACCGTCTCCAGTCTGCTTCTCTGATCCTCCATTGGAGGAATGACGGCTACGGCCTCCTGCGCCTCGTTCTCACGAGCAGCAATGTCAGTTTGATCGTTGGTGAGAGATGTGAGTTGTTCCTCAAGCGCATTGGCGCGTGACGACCGGGCTGCAGCTTTTTCTTTCAACGCACCTTGGCGTTCCCGCGCGACAGCCAGTCGTTTTTCTGCTTCATGAGACTTTTCGCGAGCGAGCCGCTGCGCTTGTGTGGCCTGTTCGACCAGATCCCGAGCTTTTTCGGTGCTGGCACCAGCGTTCTCGGATGTTGCCCGTGCCTCATCGATATCGCGCCTGACTGTGGCCAATCTGTTACGCTGTTCCAGCCGCATGGCGGCGCCAGTGGCGGCGTCTGGTGAAACAGTAAACCCATCCCAGCGCCACAACCAGCCGTTCGGGCTAACCAGGCGTTGACCCTGTTTCAATTCAGGCTGCAGGCGGCGTCCGGTTTCTTCATCGGAAACCACGCCCACCTGACACAGGCGGCGGGTCAGCGCGCGCGGGCCGCTGACCATGTCGGACAGTCGTTCTGAGCCCGACGGCAGGGGCAAAGTGTCGTCGTACGGATGCAAGGTACGCCAGTGTACGGCTGATGGCTCATCTGCCGGCGCGGACAGATCGTCTCCCAGTGCTGCGCCGAGTGCGCCTTCGTATCCTGACCTGACATCAACCGCATCGATCAGAGGCGGGAACATCTCTGGTTCTTCGCTCTCCAGAACGGTCGACAGGGCCTTCTCTTCGGCCTGAAAACTGGTGAGTTGGGAGCGGGCTTCAGCTTCGGCTGTACGGGCTGCTTCGACCTCTGCTGCTGCGGCCTCTCGGTTAGTCTCTGCCTGTTCAATCTCGGACCGCGCTTGTTCCAGGTGTGTTACGGCTGCTGCGACTTCGGCGTCAGCATCATTCAAGCTGTGTGCTTCTCCGTTTTCTTCCAGCAGTGCGTTCCGTTGCGCCTGGGTTACGTCGATGCGTTGCAAAATCTGTTGAAGGCGGGCTTGCAGGTCGCTGGCAGCACGTTCCAGACTGGCCCGACGCGCTTCGGCAGCGGCCAGTTCTTCTGTCAGTCGCGTATGTTCTCCATCCAGTTCGAGAACCTGGGTATTAGCCTTTTCCAACGCTTCTGCAGCATCGTTGACGGCGGCGTCTTCACCCGCCCGGCTGTCTTCCAATGCCGTGTTTTCTGCTTCCAGGCGTTTGATGGCTTCGACTGCATCCCGGGCCCGTTCTCGTTCACGCTCAATATCGTGCCCGACCTGTGCGACGCGTTCACTACATTCTTCCTGTTCCCCTAAAACTCGTGCTTCTTCAGCGCTTAGCCCGTCACGAGCAATTGTCAGTCGCTGTAACTCGGCCGCTGCCGCAGCTTCTGCTTCACGCAACGCTGGCAGATCGGCGGCGGCCTTGGTTTGTTCCAGCGACGCGGTGGCGGTGCGCCGGGTCAAGTCGTTGACTGTATCTTCAGCCGATTGAAGGACAAGCCGGGATTTTTCCATGGCCTCTTCAGCCTGCGTCCACTTGAGATGGAACAGCGTGGCTTCAGCCTTGCGAATGTGATCGCTGAGGTTCCGGTACCGGGTCGCCTGACGAGCCTGTTTTTTGAGCCCCTGAAGTTGTGTCTCCAGGGTACCGAGAATATCGTCGAGACGTTCCATGTTGGTTTCAGCGGCGCGCAACCGGAGTTCCGCCTCGTGACGCCTGGAATGCAGGCCGGTGATGCCAGCCGCTTCCTCAAGGATATGGCGCCGTTCTGTGGGTTTTTGGGAAATAATCTGACCAACACGCCCTT
>JAJFID010000049.1 GCA_021775325.1 Rhodospirillales bacterium | reverse complement strand
GTCGTGCCAAGTCATCCCGTAGCCGGCACCGAGAACTCAGGGCCGGAATCAGGCTTTGCCGAGTTGTTCAAGGACCGGAACTGCATTCTGACGCCAGATGCTTCGGTTTCCCGGGATGCTGTCGATAAAGTCACTGCGCTCTGGCAAGCTGCCGGCATGTCTGTCGAGTTGATGGACGCGATGCACCACGATCAGGTTCTGGCAATTACTTCGCATCTGCCACAATTGATTGCGTACACAATTGTTGATACAGCAGAACAACTGGGTGACGACCTGAAACAGGAAGTGATCAAATATTCTGCCGGTGGATTTCGGGATTTTACACGTATCGCGGCCTCAGATCCGACCATGTGGCGTGACATTTACCTGGAGAACCGAGACGCATTGTTGGATATTCTCGGACGCTTCAATGAGGATTTGACAATTTTGCGACGTGCCATTCGACAGGGCGATGGCGACACCATGCACGAAGTCTTTACCCGTACTAGGGCGATCCGCCGTGGTGTCATCGATGCCAAGCAGCACACGCCGGAAGATCAAAAAACCTGAACACACGAAACTTAAAGGGACAGGCCAGCATTGCCCTTTACGGTGTCGTACAAATCCTCGGTGGGCACCTGAAACACTGTCGCGGCGCCTGCGTTGGCATCCAGCCAGTCGCCGCGTTCAATCTCGTTTTCCAATTGACCACTGCCCCATCCCGCGTAAGCAATAAATATCAGCAAGTTATCTGGCCCATTGCCCGCCGCGGCGGCTTCAAGAACTGTGGGGTCGCGGGTCCAGGCCACACCGCCGCCGACGTCCTGGCTGGAATCATCGTGGTAATCGGAGGAATGAACGGCGATGACCCTGTTGGGGTCGACCGGACCGCCCTGCCGTAACTCAATGTCCTGTGATAGTGCTGCTTCATCGACATCTTCAGGTTTGATCCCGAAGCCAGCCAGCAGTTTGCCCAACGGGCCGGTCCCGATGACCTGATTTAGGACAACGCCGAGCGCGCCCTCGCGATCATGTTCAAGAATCAGGATTACAGCTTCCTGAAACCGAGGATCCATCATATGCTCACCCGCAACAATCAGTCGTCCGCTCAGGAATTGTTCGGCCTTTCCTGCGGATGACAGCAGGACAATGGGAAGCGCGAGAACCAGGATTCGAAAACAGGCGTTCATATGGGAACCTTAACAGAAAAACGGAGTGTTGTTTGCGGTTATTCTGACCAATCCACCCAAGGAATTTCGCCCAAGTTTAGCGGGCCAACATACAGGGTACGATCCTGAATGCTGACAGGGATGTTCATGCTGCTTTTTCCAGTGGCGGGGTCAGTCTGGGCCAGCGCACCGAGGACCAGTTTGGCTGTGAAAGCCTCACCGCTACCAATTTGCCCTGCATCCTGTAGGGCATCGACAGATTCATGAAAACCCAGAATTTGGGCGGTGAACGCACCGACCGGCTGTAGCGCGGCATCCAATGCCAGCGTACCCTCGGTATGTAAACTAAGGGGGCCATACAACACCCCGAGACTGCGGACCTCTACAACACCGCCAGCTTGCCGCCACGGCAATAACTGGGTTGAGGTCAACGCCTGTGGTAATGGCCCAAATATCTCAATATCACCCGACATCTTGTCAATTCGCTCACCCAGCGACAATCGTGAAAACATGACGGAGTGGATGTCTGCAATGGAGTACCACACCTTTCCGGTCCGGTTACGACCGACGGGAGACGCTCGCGGGTTCGCTTCCAATTTTATCAGAACCGTTCGCATGGTGACTTCCTGATTTTGATCATCCCGTATGATGACGTTGCTTGCCGTGATGTCGGAGGATAGGAGGCCGTCGGCGCGAATTGTGAACGTAGCGTCGAGGCTATTTGTATCGATCAGGAACATTTGGGGCGTCGCCGCATCCGCCGTCACGATCTTGTGGGTGTGGGGTGCCCGGAGGGTCACGGTTGTCCAGTCCCAGGGTCGTGTGTGAAGATCAATACGTTCCGTTGCCCATTCCAGTCCACGAGAGTCACTAGCGGTGGGATTTTCGATTGTTACTTTAAGAGAAAACGGAAAACCACTGGTGGTTACGGACCGCCATGTTATCTGGAGATCCGGTGCAATGGCATGTGTTTTCCATTCATCCAGATAACGCAGTACCCGGTCGGCGGTGTTCAGCCAGAAAACGCTGTAACCTGCTGAAAGCAGCACAAGAATGGTACTGACGATGATCAACCCGCGCCGCGATGTTTTCGGGCCAACGTCATGTCCGATTGGTGGCGTTGCGGATGTATCGCGTCTGCCGAAAGTATTTTGTGTATCCATGGCCTCTCAACGCATCATTCCCGGCCCAGTGCGTCAACCCCCATTTATGTCTGTCTGGACTGGAAGCATGCGTTGCGATATCGCCGTATAGCGGATAGGTTCGCAGCCGCTCCAAACTCCTCACGGTCACCTAATGTCTGCGCCCCAATCCGCCCCGCCCGAATCCGAGCAACTGCCATTCTGGCGGGACGCTTTGCCTGCGGTATTTGTGGTGCTGTGGAGCACGGGATTCATTGGCTCGAAAATGGGTGCGCCGTATTCCGAGCCCTTCACTTTTCTCGCTATCCGGTTTGCCGCCGCTGCAGCAATCATGATTGCCATTGGTCTGGCGTGTCGTGCACCCTGGCCCAATACGATGCCCCGGCTGGGACATGCCATTGTTGTGGGAACGCTGGTCCACGGTGTTTATCTGGGAGGGGTGTTCTGGGCCATTGATGGCGGAGTGCCCTCGGGAGTGGCCGCATTGATCGTTTCCTTGCAACCGATTCTTGCCGGTATAGCCGTGGGGCCGTTACTCGGTGAAAAAGTAACGACAAAACGCTGGTTTGGTCTGGTTCTGGGTTTTGTTGGCGTATCCCTGGTTGTCTGGCAACAGCTCGATTTTAATGCCGGCCTGAGCGGAGACAATAGTGCGGGGTTTGCCGTCTGTATTCTTTCCATGCTGGCGATAACGGCTGGTGCGCTCTATCAGAAGAAGTTCTGTACCGGCGAAGATTTGCGTACACATCAGGGCATTCAGATGATGGTAGCAGCCGTTCTCATGGCGGCCCTGTCATTTTTGTTCGAGACACAGACCATCGACTGGAATCCGGCCTTTGTTTTCGCTTTGGTCTGGTTGGTTCTAGTCATGTCGATCGGTACATTTACGCTGCTTTATGTGCTCATTCGCCGTGGTGCCGCGTCGCAGGTTTCCAGTCTGTTTTATCTGGTCCCGCCGACGACAGCGCTCATGGCCTATTTTTTGTTTGAGGAAACCCTGAGCGTGCTTGCACTCGTGGGCATGGTTGTTACCGTTATGGGGGTCGCGCTGGCAACGCGACGATAGCCTATCAGCGGTGTACGGGAATTCTTGTATGACTACATTGAATGAAACCATGGACCTGCTGCCATCTGACCGTGATGACTCTGGTCTGTGGGTTTTTGCCTATGGATCGCTCATGTGGCGCCCGGATTTTGATCATGATGACATTCGTGATGGGCAGTTGCAGGGCTACCACCGTGGGCTGTGCCTGTATTCACATCAGTACCGGGGGACACCGGAGAAACCCGGCCTTGTGTTCGGGCTGGATCACGGCGGCAGTTGTCAGGGCCGGGTTCTGCACATTTCGCCCGGCAACGTAAATCCGGTCATCAAGTATCTGTATGAACGTGAAATGATCAACCGGGTCTATCTGCCACGAATAGAAAGGATACAAACACCAGAGGGCGATGTTGAGGCTCTGGCTTTTATCGCAGATCACAACCACATCCAGTATGCAGGAAAGTTGGATGACGCAGAGGCGGTCAAACTGATCCAACAGGGCGTCGGTCACGGTGGGGCCTGTATGGATTATCTGGAAAGTACCGTCCAACACCTTCGTGAGCTGAATATCCATGATGAGCAACTTGAACGACTCTATGGGTTAGCGACTAAATAAGCGACAAGATGTCGCGGTGATCGCTGATCAATGTGGTGGCGTGCCGAATGTCTTGCGGCACTGTTTGTGGCAGGTTGTCAGGATGCACATACCAGATCGCATTCATCCCGGCGGTAATCGCGGGGCGGATGTCGCGTTCCAGATTGTCACCAATCAGGGCAATATCTGTTTCTGTCGTATCCATACGTTCCAGCGCTCGCGAAAACAGACCGTCGGGCTTGCTCAACCGTTCGCCGCCGGTAGTCACCAACAAATCCACCATGGAGGTTAGGCCAAGGCAATCCAGCGCGTGTTCCGCACTATCATGCGGGCGTTCCGTGATGATCGCGATCAGGAAGTCGCTGTCCTTCAGGTCCTGTAAGACTGTTTCTACGCCCGGGTACAGTTGCGCATTCTCGCCAAAGGAGTTGTAGAAAGTCTCTATACATTGCTGCGCCAGGTAATCATCTCGAATGGCGAGGTGATTCAGCAGAGTCTCATAACGAAGTAAGCGGTGTTCGTTTGCGCTCAGCCCATTGGCAAAAAAATCGGGAGACAGGTGTTGAGCATTGACCGTGCGATAGGTTTGACGGAGTTCTTCTGCTGTCAGTTCACAGCATTGCGACATTTCGGAGAATACAACCAAATCAGCCGTTCTCTGAACGCGCACCATGTCATGCAGTGTTCCGTCCAGATCGAACCCTATCCAGCGGGGTTTAGACATACGGCAAGTTGATCATCCACACTTGGAGTAGCCGCAGGATGTGCACGTGTCGCAGCCTTCCTGACGCATGAGCGCGGGTTGGGCGCATTTTGGGCATTGCCGGAAGGGTGGGCGGTTCGCCTGGTTTTCAGCGTTTGTTTTCTGTGCGCTTGTTCCGCTGGCACCACCGCCAGCATAGTCCGTATTAATCCCCATGACGTTCAGTTGCTTGTCTGCCTCGTTGGCCAGTTGGCCTGGCGCGGTCAGGAAACCGATTTCGATCATGTGGCGCTCGATGACGGTTCCAATGGCGGCGAGCAGCGATGGTACATACCGCCCACCGAACCAATGACCGCCACGAGGATCGAAAACGGCCTTCAACTCTTCCACCACAAAGGAGACATCGCCGCCGCGCCGGAACACTGCCGAAATCATACGGGTCAACGCCAGACTCCAGGCGTAGTGTTCCATGTTCTTGGAGTTGATAAACACTTCGAATGGCCGGCGACGGCTGTCCTGGACGATATCGTTCAGGGTGATGTAGATCGCATGATCGCTTTCCGGCCAGTTCACCTTATACGTGGCACCGGGCAACGCCTCCGGTCTATCCAACGGTTGTGTCATATAGACAATCGCGCCGGAGTCACCTTCATCCATGGGGTGAATGTTTGCCGTTGGCTGGTTCAATGGTAATTCAGGTTCGGAGTCACTGGTCGATTTCTCAGGTTTCTGCGTTTCCAGAACTGCGCCAGTAACATCATTTGGCCGGTAGGTTGTGCAGCCCTTACAGTTCAGATCATAGGCCTGCATGTACACTTCCTTGAAGTCTGTAAAGGAAATGCTTTCAGGCACGTTGATGGTTTTGGATATTGAACTGTCGATGTACTTCTGTACGGTGGCCTGCATGACCAGATGGTCATTAGGCGCAAGTCCCTGGGCATCCACAAACGCATCGGTCAGGCGAGCGTCCTCACCTTTCAGTCGCTGATAGAGCCGGTAGGCGTAATCTGTGACGCCCTCTGACCGGCGTTCACCATCGGGCATGAGCACGTTGCGCGTGTATTTGAAACTGAAAACAGGTTCCAGGCCAGACGAGACGTTATCCGCAAACAGGGAGATCGTTCCCGTGGGGGCCACAGAGGTCAGAAGAGCATTGCGAATGCCATGCTCGGCAATGGCGTTCTTGATGTCGTCGTCCAGTGTGCTGGCATGTCCGCCGGACACAAATTTTTCTGCGTCGAACAGTGGAAACGCGCCCTTTTCTTTGGCCAATTCAACAGACGCCATATAGGCCGCGCGCTGAATAGTTGCCATCCAGGTTTCGGTTAGCTGGACCGCATCTGCGGCACCATAGCGGGCACCACACATGATCAGTGCATCGGCAAGGCCTGTAATACCCAGCCCGATACGGCGTTTTGCCTTGGCCTCATGTGCCTGTTGATCAAGCGGGAAGTTTGAGACATCAACAACGTTGTCCATCATTCGAACAGCGACTGCCACCGTTTCCGCTAACTGGTCCAGATTTATCGAGGCATTATGATCGAACGGTTGCTCCACAAAACGGGCCAGATTCACAGATCCAAGAAGGCATGCGCCGTATGGTGGCAATGGTTGTTCGCCACATGGGTTGGTGCCATGGATAGTTTCACAGTAATTCAGGTTATTGGCGTTGTTGATCCTGTCGATAAAGATCACACCCGGTTCCGCATAGGCATAGGTTGACCGCATAATGCTGTCCCAGAGGTCCCGTGCTTTGACGGTATTGTAGACAGTATCGTCAAACACCAGATTCCAGTCGCCGTCTTCCTTCACAGCCTGCATGAACTCATCAGTCACCAGCACAGACAGATTGAACATCCGTAGTCGCCCGGGCTCACGCTTTGCCTCGATAAATGCTTCAACGTCAGGATGGTCACAACGGATTACCGCCATCATGGCACCCCGGCGAGAACCCGCGCTCATAATGGTCCTGCACATTGCATCCCAGACATCCATAAAGGACAGAGGGCCGGATGCGTCGGCACCTACACCACCAACATAGGCACCCTTCGGTCTGAGGGACGAGAAATCATAGCCGATCCCGCCGCCCTGCTGCATTGTCAAAGCCGCTTCCTTCAGCCCATCAAATATGCCTGACATGTCATCAGGGATGTCGCCCATAACGAAGCAATTGAACAGTGTAACTCGGCGTTCCGATCCGGCACCGGATAGAATACGCCCCGCCGGTAGGAAGCGGAAATCGCTCATCACATCAAAAAACTTCTGTTCCCAGAA